>CALAMM010000210.1 GCA_937925775.1 uncultured Fimbriimonadales bacterium | reverse complement strand
TGCGGAAGTATGAGCCTCAGCCGTTTCAGGAATCTTTCGGACGCCTCGCCGCACCGCGATTCCCCCTTGCGCCTGCAAAGTGCAAAATATCGCTGGAAGGGCTTTCGACGACGCTTGCGCATAGCGTGGGGGATTATACCTTCCCCTGCACGGGCAACGAGCAAGCAGTCGGGACAGGTACAATCCACCGTAGCCGTGAAATTTGCCGAGCGGAAGTTGGAGCAGCTTTGGCGTTCTACTCCCCCACTCTGGTTGCGCGGGTTGGCAAGCGTGTATGCTATGAGCTGGCGGCTCTATGAGGGCGTCTATCGGTTGGGTCTCAAACAGCGCGTGCGCATGCCCGTTCCCGTCATCGGTATTGGTTCGCTGTGGGTGGGCGGTGTGAGCAAGACGCCGATTACAATCGCGATTGTGCGCCTGCTCCGCGAGTCGGGGCGGCGGGTGGCGGTGTTGGCACACGGCTATGGGGGCAGTCGATACCGCGCGGTGACGCTCCTGGAGCCGCGCGAAGCCCCTGACCCTGCGCTTGTAGGCGATGAAGCTGCCGAGTTGCGCCTCGCGTTGCCCGATACCCCAATAGCAGTTGGCAAGTGGCGCGTGCGTGCGGCGGAAGCCGCCCTCGCGCGGTGGACGCCTGAAGCGATGGTGCTGGATGATGGGTTTCAGCACTTGCCTCTGGCGCGCACGCTCGACTTGGTGCTGTTGCCAGCCGAGTCGGTGCTGGGCAACGGCTACTGCGTGCCTGCGGGACCGTTGCGCGAGCCGCCGTCAGGGTTGCAGCGGGCGGATGGCGTGGTGTTGGTCAGTGCGTATCCCCCGCCTCAGCCACCCTCCCCAGCGCAGGTGAGAGAAATAAAAGATGTCCCCATCTACACCGCTGTTGTCGCTCCTGTTGCCCTGCGCCACCTCGCCACAGGCGACCACTTGCCTCTTGAGGCGTTGCAGAACCGCCCACTAACGCTGGTCTGTGGTATCGCCCGCCCCGAACGCTTCATTCAGACCGCGCAGTCGCTGGGCTACACCATCGAGCATGTCCACACTCATCCTGACCACTACGCTTACCCAACCGATACGCTACGCTTTTTGTCGGGCAAAACGGTGCTTACCACTGTCAAGGATGCTGTGAAACTGCGCACGCGCCTGCCCCACGACTGCAACGCCTACGCCCTGCTCCAAGAAGCCACGCTGGACGACACCCTACAGCAACGCCTCCTGAGCTTGTTTACAGGAACTTCGCCTGTGAACCGAGAATCTTAACGCTATGACGCTGATTACGCTGGAAGATGTACGCAACAACGAGACTATACGCACCTATATTCAGATGGCGAACCAGATGCTCTATGCGATGGGCTACACGGAGCATGGCTTGCGCCACGCGGGGCTGGTCGCCAACAACGCGCGGCGATTATGCCTGAAGCTGGGCTACTCCGAACGGCAGGCAGAGCTCGCGGCGATCGCAGGCTTTATGCACGATATTGGGAATGTCATCAACCGCGACCACCACGCCCAAACAGGCGCGATACTCGCGTTTCAACTCCTGACGCAGATGGGCA
Organism: uncultured Fimbriimonadales bacterium; assembly: GCA_937925775.1. Lineage (GTDB taxonomy): Bacteria > Armatimonadota > Fimbriimonadia > Fimbriimonadales > GBS-DC > GBS-DC. The sequence continues at coordinate 10,768 of CALAMM010000210.1, read as the reverse complement.
TGCCCCCCGATGAAATTGCGATGATCGTCAGCGCTATTGGCAACCACGAGGAGACCACGGGCTTCCCCGTCAACTACGCCGCCTCCGCTGTGATCCTCGCCGATAAGTCGGATGTCCACTTCTCGCGCGTGCAGAACCCCAATCAGGGCGAGTTCGACATCCACGACCGCGTGAACTTCGCCACGCAACGCTCCCGCCTGCGTGTGATGCCCAAAGAACGATTGATAGAACTGAACCTGGAGATCGATACCAGCGTCGCCAGCCTGATGGAGTATTTCGAGATTTTCTTGAGCCGAATGGTGATGTGCCGTCGCGCAGCGGAAGCGCTGGAATGCCAGTTCCACCTAATGATTAACGGCGCGCCCATCGGATAACACCCGCAGGAAACGCAGCGCAGGGGTATAACTAATTCAGGGGAGAACCGTGATGAGTAGCTCGACGCAGAGACGCCTACAGGGACGCACATCCTGCTGGGTGTTAGGTGGGATTGGCTGTCTGGGGCTGCTGGTGATTGCGTTTGTGGTTCTATACTTTTTAGCGCGCGCGGTTCAGGAGAGCGGCCTCGGGCAAGTGACGCAAATCGCTGCGGAAGCCGAGCAGAAACTCAAGCCGCGCCTGACTGCCATCTATCAGGGCATCCAGCAATACGCGCAAGCCAATAACGGCAAATACCCACCGAATCTGAAAGCGTTGGTTCCGAAGTACCTGACTGAAGAGGCTCTCACGCCCGTTGTGTTGAGCGACGGAACAGAATACAAGTTCGTGTATCGTCCGCCGAAACCTAACGATCCGCCAGATACGGTCATCCTCGAGCATGAGCCGCCCGTAAAGCTCGTGATTTCGGTGTTAGGCGAAACTGCGGAGACGCGCGTGACCTACCAGGTAGGCAAAGACGGCAAGATTCGGGAGAAGACGGAGACAGTCTCCTCTTCGAATCGGCGAACGCCGCAGCAGGGCACTGAGGGGCGGTAGCTCGCTTATCTGACATGCGTGCTGGGCAGGAGAGATGCCGCGCCTGTCGAAACGGGCAATCCCGTGCAACACCCTGTCGACCTGAATCGGATTGAACGCCTGCTCATCCTCAAGGTGTCCTCGATGGGCGATATTGTGCATGCCTCGCCTGTCGCTGCTGCGCTCAAGCGGGCGTTCCCCCATCTATATATTGGCTGGATAGCCGAAGATCGGCATGCGGGCGTGATGGAAGGCTCCCCGCGCATCGATAAGCTGCACATTATCCCGCACCGTGCGCTGCGGGCGAAGCCGTTCGGTCGGGAGGCATGGCGGATTGTCCTGTATCTCGCGCGCGAGGTACGCGCGGAGCGATATCAGGTTGCCCTCGACCTGCAAGGTTTGCTCAAGAGCGCGCTTTGGGGGGTGCTGGGGCGCGTGCCGATACGCTATGGAGCGCATCGCCTGCGCGAGCTGACCCCCCTGCTCCTGCGCCGAATCCCTATCCCCGAACGCTCTGACCGTCATGTAGTGCAGCAGTACCTTGATGCCGCGCGTTGGTTGGGCGCGTCGGGCGAGTTCCCCGAGCTCTACACCAAGCCCGACGATGCAAACCTGCCCGAGCCGCCTGTCGAGTTTCCCCTGTTCGTACCCGACGAAGCACGGCAGCAGCTCGCCTCCAAGCTGGCACAACTCGGCACGGATGGCAAACCGCTGATTACGATCAACCCCTCCGCTGGTAGGGAGTGGAAACGCTGGGACATCACGAAGTTCGCCGAACTTTCCGACCGAATCGAGTCGGAGTGGGGTGCGGCGGTCGTGTTTTTAGGGGGGCCTGGAGACAAGCCCTTGGAAGAGCGACTGCGCGAACTGAAGAAACGCCCCTTGCGCAGTCTGATTGGGCGCACCACCCTGAAGGAAGCGATGGCAGCGGTAGAGCGTTCCGCAGTGCATCTCTGTGGCGACACAGGCACGGCACATATCGCGGCAGCGTTGCGCGTGCCTGTCGTGTCGCTCTACGGCCCCACCAGCCCCGACCGCACGGGACCCTACGGGCAGCGCGCCCGCGCCTTATATAAACGCCCCCTCTGTACCGCCTGCCCCCCTGATAAGTGCCTGCGCAAAGAGTGCCTGCAGTGGATTACAGTGGAGGAAGTGATGCAGGCAGTGCAGCCGCTCTTGCGGGAGGTGGCAGAGCAGACGCCGTAGCCCCACCACAAACACCTCGCTTACGGCTCGGACTTCGGCAGGGACACCAACGCGACAAGATGTTCCGCCCCCAGATCGGTAAGACGGAATAAGGAATTTCACAGCAAAAACTTGCAGGAGTCTCTGCCTGAGGCGGATATTTAATGTAGGACGGAGGACAATCAAATGCTGATTGTCTATCGCATCTTCTGGGTCGTAGGACTGATTGCGTTGATTGCGGAGTTGGTTATCTTAGCCAATCCGCGCCAATCTGTGCCGCTGCGAGCTTCGGACTGGGAGGTGGTGCAGCAGGGGCGGTTCCAGGTGCGTGTGCCGAAGCGGTTTCGTAAGGTGCGCGACCCGCTCGCGCTGATGGAGTTGAGTGCGTCAGGCGATGAAGTGCGCATTCTGGACAGTCTCACTCTGTCTCGCGGCGAGCGCACTGGGCTGATAATCACCATCGCCGCGCCGGGCACTCCACCGCCGCCTCCAGGCTTTGGACAGCGGGCAGCTCCGCCTGTCTTTGACATGAACCGCTTCCTGCGCCGCACGCATGACTTGTATCTGGCGGCGATCCGTGAAGACTGGGGCTTCACTGACTTCAAGGAGCTCAAGCGTCAGACCGTGCTTGTTCGTGGTGTGCAGGGCATTCGTAGCGACTACGAATACACGATTCCGCATCCCGTGCCGTTTCTGAGCATGCCCGTGCGTGGGTATCTGATTACCTTGCCCTTGTCGCAAGCGGAGGTAATCCACTTCAACGCCTACTGCCCGCCCAACAGCTTTGGCGACTATGAGAAAGTCTATGACCAGATTATCGCCACAGTTCAGGTGCAGTCGGGGGCTAATTCGGGAGTTGGGGGGTGGTCCCGATGACGCAGTGTCGATGGTGTGGTCAGCAAACGAGTCATCCGCAGGTATGCGAGTGGTGTCGTCGGGATTTAGCGACAGGTGCGCTGGTGCGCACGCTTCCGCCTAACCCGAACACGAGTGCGTCCCAGAGTAATCCCCCTCCGCCCGCATCGTCGCCCACGACGCCTGTCAGTAGTCAACCAACCCAAGCAATCCCCACGCCTCCGCAATCTGTGCCGCTGTATGACTACTCTCGTCCCACCACACCGCAGCCCACTCCGCAGCAACCTGCCGACACGGTCAAGTTCCTGTATGAGGTAAGCGAGGGCTACACCTTCACAGCGAAGTTGGAACGGTTCTTTGGCGTCGCGCTGCCCCTCGCTGCGCTCAATGTGTTGGTGCTGGGCTGGAAGCCCGAATGGTCGGCGTGGTCGAACCTGCTCTTCTTCTTCCTGGTGGGCGCGTGGCTGCCCAACTCGTATCTTGTGGACAAGTTTGACGATGTGGAGATGTTCCGCGACATGGGTATCGTGCTGTTTCTGAACTTCTTGTGTTGTAATCCGCTGTTCGCGTTCATCTTCTACGGGCTGGGATTGCTTGTGATTTGGGCGATTACCCGCGCTGACATCAACTGGTCGCTCTTGGGCGTGTTGACCGCCTATGTGGGATTGCGGATCCTGTTCGACTTGGTGTTGATGCTGGTGGACTACTCCGACCTTATGGACTGGCTCACGGTCCGAATCGCGTTTTTCGGTAGCCTGCCGCTGTTGGCGATGTTTCTGGGGTGGTTCGTTGGGGGGATGTTCCGCTCGGACTACGCCTAAACGGGTATACTTACGCCTGTGATGAATCCCCCAAAGGCGGAGTGGAAAGTCTCGCTGCATGGCGGGCACAGTGGCGAGTTCTGTGAACACGCGGAAGGCTCGCTGCGCGAGATTCTGGAAGCGGCGTATCAAGCGGGCTATCGCGTGTTTGGTGTCGCAGAACATATGCCTCGTGTGGAGGCGCGGTTCCTGTACCCCAAAGAGATCGAGTGGGGGTGGACGCCGCAGACGCTGGAGGCGAATTTTGACCGCTACGCGCACGCGATTACCCAACTTGCTCACGAGTTCGCCGATAGGCTCATCGTCCTGCGCGGGTTCGAAATCGAGGTGGTACCGCAAGCGCGCTATGTGGAACTGGTGCAGCACTACCGCCAGAAGTACCAGTTTGACTACATTGTGGGGTCGGTACATTACCTTCACGATGCTTCCATAGATGGCTATTCGGAAACGTGCTTTTTGGAGATGATGGAGCGCGTCGGGGGGATGGAAGAGGTTGCCGTGCAGTATTATCATCGTGTGGCGGAGATGGCGCAGGCGGTGCGCCCTGAGGTGATTGGGCATCTGGATTTAGTGCGCCTGAAGGCGACACGGCTTGGACTGGCGGAGCAGGTTGCGACCGAGCGTGTGCGTAAGGCGGTGGAGCAGGCGTTGGAGGCGATTCGGTCGGTCGGGGCGCGCGTGGAGGTGAACACCTCTGCCCTGCGTAAGGGGTTAGACCAGCCGTACCCTGCAGACTGGATTGTGCAGCTGGGCGCACGGATGGGAGTGCGGTTCTGCATCGGTGACGACAGCCACCGCCCTTCGCAGGTGGGGTTCGGACTTGAGGAAGCGCGGCTCCACTTGCTGCGCAACGGCGTGCGGGAAGTGCATTTTCTCACGCGCGAGAACGGGCAGATTGTACCCGCTTCCGCGAACTTGGAAGGCTGACCTACAGCCCTGCACTCGCGCAAGGAACCAGAGGCGGGTTAAGGTATACTACAATACACGAGCCGGCGTAGCTCAGCGGTAGAGCAGCCGCCTTGTAAGTGGAAGGTCGGGGGTTCGAATCCCCCCGCCGGCTCCACCAATCTGTTGCGCTCGTGCCGCCTCTTGCCCACTAAATGTAGCCCCATGCGAAATCCTGCACCTCTCAAGTGGAAGGTCGGGGATTCGAATCGCCCCCCGCTGACTCCAATTGTACCCCAACGCCTCTGAAAACCTGCTTGCGTACTACCTGTTGCGGAACCCCCAAAGACATACGATGGCACAGACCTGCCACTTTGCCCGCGTTCGGAAAATCGGGGTGATGGGTGCATATCGCTCCAGTATCGGGCACAGACGCAGATGCATTCCGACATCCATCTCTCCCCACCGTAGGGGCAGATGCGCAGGTCTGCCTCTGCTTTTTCGGATGCCCTTGAGCGCCGTCGCCTTACGAGACCCGCCGCAGGATGCAAAGTGGGGTCTGCTGTGCGCCCTGCCCCAGTGGGTTATCTGCAAAGAGCGCGGCGATGAGTGCTGCGTCTACCCCGCGGCTCTTGCCTAACACCGCGACGCCCAAGTCGTTCGCGTCGACGATGGCGACGGGAACACCGAGATGCTTGGAAAGCGACCGACATACGGCGTTCGGGCGTTCGGGAGCGAGACAGGCGTACTGGTTGTAGGGCGGCAGGGTGTAGGGGGTGGGTCCGTCGATAGCCGCGACCTTGCGTCCTGCGATACGATAGAACAGCCCGCGAATGCCGAGCGGGCGTGTGCAGGCGGCGACCGCCGCCGCGAGCAGAATGCGCAGCACGCCCGCCTCGCGCAACGCCAACTCCATCGTCACAGGGCTACCGATACCGATGCCTGCAGGCGTGCGGGTCACAAACCGACTGAGCCAGCGCGCCAGCGGACGCGGCTGGATGCTCGCGACGGGATAAGCGCGCCCCTGACAGATGGCAACCAACTTCTCGGTAATGACCACGATGTCACCTGCTCGAACCAGCGGGCGCACATACTGATCGAGGATTTGTTCAAGGCTTTCCTGCGGCTGCACAACATGGGTACGCACAGGGCAGCGCGCCCAGACGATGCCCCGATAGGTGCGGTAAAGCTCTTTGCCAGGATTGGGTTGGCACTCCATCGCGACCAGCACCCGCGTCCACTGACGGGTCGTATCGAGTATACCTACGGATGGCACGCTAAAGGGAGCGACCTTTGAGGGCGCAGGTATACTCCTTTGGCGATGGTTTCCTACGATTTCACGGGTAAAGTCGTGCTTATAACGGGCGCGACGGGCGCGTTGGGGCGCGTGGTCGCGCGTCAGTTCCATCAGGCGGGGGCCACGCTGGCGCTGTGCGCTCGCGACGAGAACTTGCTGAGCCAGTGGTTCGCCGATCTCGCGCTGGATCCCCAGCACTTGCTGATTGGCGGTATCGACCTGCGCTTACCCGAAGACTGCGACCGTCTTGCACGCGCGGTGGACGACCACTTCGGCAGGCTCGACGCGCTGGTCAACACAGTGGGCGGATTCACTGCGGGACCGCCTGTGCATGAGACGCCTCTTGATGAGTGGGAACGGATGTTGGATATGAACTTGCGCACGGCATTTTTGGTCTCGCGGGCGATTGTACCGCTCCTGATTCGTTCAGGTGGTGGCGCGCTGGTGCATGTGTCGGGCAGGGCGGGCTTGGCAGGGTTCGCGGGTGGCGCGGGCTACAGCGCGGCGAAGGCGGGCGTCATTCGCCTCACCGAGTCGCTCTCGGCGGAACTCAAGGAGTACGGGATTAATGTGAACTGCGTGCTGCCGGGCACCCTCGACACCCCTGCGAATCGTGCCGCGCGTCCCGACGCCGACTGCAGTCGCTGGGTCGCGCCCGAAGTGTTAGGCGAGGTGATTATGTTTCTCTGCTCGCCTGCTGCGCGGGCGATTCACGGGGCGGCGATCCCCGTGTACGGGCTGGGGTAGACGCGCCTTAGGTCTCCACGACGGTGCCGTAAAAGCCCCACAGATGCGCCGAATCGGCACGCACCTTAACGATTCGCCCGATCAAATCGGGGGAGCCGACAAAGTGCATCATCTTGTTCTCGCGCGTGAACCCTGCGAGCTTGGTGGGGTCTTTCTGGCTCGGACCTTCTACCAGCACCTCGAAGACCCGCCCCACCTGCGAGCTGTTAATCTCGCAGGTGATTCGATTCTGCAGTTCGATGAGGCGTTGCAGGCGTTCCTGTTTGACGGCGCGAGGAAGTTGGTTCTCCATCGCTGCGGCGGGCGTGCCCGGTCGCGGACTGAAAGCGAACATGTACGCCCCGTCGAAGCGGATGCGCTCCACCACTTTCAAGGTGTTCTCGAACTGTTCGTCGGTTTCGCCTGGGAAGCCCACGATGATGTCGGTGGTGATGGCGATTGTTGGGATGCGCTCGCGCAGTTTATGAACGATCTCTTCGAACTGTTCCACCGTGTAGAGGCGGCGCATCGCTTTCAGCACCTCGTTATCGCCCGATTGCAGGGGGAGGTGCACATGCTCCATGACTTTGGGGAGTTCGGCGATGGCGTTGATGAGGTCGTCGCGGAAATCGCGTGGGTAGGGCGAGGTGTAGCGGATGCGCTCGATGCCGTCGATGTCGTTGATGAGTTTGAGCAGGCGGGCGAACGGCACGCGCCCTTCCAGCAGGTTCTTCCCGTAGGAGTTGACGGTCTGCCCCAGGAGGGTGACCTCTTTCGTGCCGCGCTCTGCCAGTCGCCGAATTTCCTCCAGAATGTCGGCGGTAGGACGACTGCGCTCGCGCCCTCGCGTGAACGGCACGATGCAGAAGGTGCAGAACTTGTCGCAGCCGTACTGGATAGGCACGAACGCCTTCAGCTTGGGAGCGCGGTCGACTTTGCGCTCGGGGATTTCCGTGACGATGGCTCCCTTGCGTTCGGGCAGTTCGAGGCGCATGGCGAGGCGTCGCTGCTGCATCGCCTCTTCCACCAGCGCGCCGACCTGCGCGACATGCGCCGTGCCGATAATCACATCCACATAAGGGGCTTTCTGGCGGATTTCGTCCGCACGCAGCTGCGCCATACAGCCGCACACGCCAATCACCATGTGCGGTTTCCGCTGTTTGAGTCGGCGCAAGCGGCCCAGCGTGCTGAACACTTTCTCTTCGGGCTTGCGCCGTACCGAGCAGGTGTTGAGCAGCACGACATCCGCATCCTCCACCGTATCAGCAGGCTCGTAGCCCCGCTCCTGCAGGTAGAGGCTCATCTGCTCGGAGTCTTCCTCGTTCATCTGACAGCCCCAAGTGAGAATCTTGTAGCGCGGCATGCTGAATGCTCCGAAGGATTATACCTCAAGCGCGTTCAGTTCGGGTATCCTTTTCCTGTGGCGGTTCCGTTATGCCTCGACGACATCCGCTCTCGCCGATTCTGTTTCTGACGCGCAATCCGGGGCGCAGTTTACCCCTAACGCTGGTGCTGGCGCTGGCGGTGCTGACCATCGCCAGTGTCGTCGCGCTGCTCAACTCTATTGACCGCACGATTCTGAAAATCTACGACTACAACCGCTATTTTGCGGCGATTACCCCGCGCGGCTCTAACAAGCTCAAGCCCGAACTGGTGGAGCGCATTCAGAATGCGCCGTATTACGGAACTTCCTACGAGACTGTGGTCTGCTTTATGAACGCGGAGACCATCGTGGGCAAGATGCCGTTTGTGATTTTCGGGCTGGAGCAGGAGCACATGGCGGCTTTAGCGGCGCGCTGTCGGCTCACGCTGAAGGAAGGTCGCTATCCCAAGCCAGGGGAGGCGGGCGTGGTGTTGTCGGAGCCGCTGATGCGCAACAAGAACCTCAAACTGGGCGATGTGGTGCTGTCGCCCTTCGTGCCTGACCAGTACGCGCCTGTGCCTGTGCGCGTTGTCGGCGTGCTCAAAGGCGATACATGGCTGGCCATCGGCTCGCTGGAGTTTATCCGCGACCACTTCTTTCCCCCTACCCGCAATCTACTCATCTTCGCGACGGAGCCGCGTTATCAGCCGCGTCTCGACGCATGGATCCGCGAGAATCTCAAGGGCGAGCAGGCGCGCGTGTGGACCTACGCCGAGCTGCAGGAAGAGACCCACCGCGCCTTCAAGAACCTCTACTTCATCACGGGGATTGTGGTGGTGGTCGTGGCGGTGATGTTGGCGACGATGACAGGGCTGCTGGCAAACATCTATTTCCAGCAACGGCTGGTGGAGTTCGGCTTGCTCCAAGCGATTGGCTTTACGCGGCGGGGACTGCTGATGCGCGTCTCGCTGGAGACGATTACCGTCGTCGCGCTGGGATGGGTGCTGGGCGTGCTGAGCGCGATGGGCGTGCTCCTGTGGGCAAAAGTGCGCTTGATGGAGCCACGCGGGCTGTATCTCGAGCCGTTCGACCCAATCGCCTATCAATACACGCTCCCCGTGCCCCTGATGGTGCTGGCGTTCGCGTTGCTGACCATCGGCTGGCGACTGCGCACCTTTGACCCCGTGGCAATCGTGGAACGGCGGATTGTGTAGCCCCCACACCTCACCGAAACGCCGAAACGGCTATCAGGTAAAATACCGCCGTATGGAACCAAAGCTGGTCTCCGTGAAGCAGGCGTATGAGCAACCTGTGGGGAGCGTGCTGAAGGTGCGTGGCTGGGTGCGCTCCCGACGCGATTCGAAAGGCATCTCGTTTATCGAACTCAACGACGGCTCGCGCTTCAAGAGCCTGCAGATTGTGGTCGAGGCAGGTCTCGTGCCCGAAGAGACGCTCCGCCAAGTGACTACAGGCGCGTGCATCGAGGCGGTGGGCATCCTGACCGAGTCGCCCGCGCCGAAGCAGCCTGTGGAACTGAAACTGCAGTCGCTGCGCATCTACGGCACAGCCGACCCCGAAACCTATCCGATGCAGAAGAAAGGGCACTCGTTCGAGTACCTGCGCGAGATTGCCCACCTGCGAGTTCGGGGCAACACCTTCGGCGCGGTGTTTCGCGTGCGCAACGCGCTCGCCTACGCAATTCATCAGTTCTTTCAGGAGCGCGACTTCCTCTATGTGCATACGCCAATCATCACGGGGTCGGACTGCGAGGGCGCGGGCGCGATGTTCCGCGTCACGACACTGGACCTGGAGAATCTGCCGCGCACTCCCGACGGCAGAATCGATTTCTCGCAAGACTTTTTCGGCAAGCCGACCTATCTGACGGTCAGCGGGCAGCTGGAAGCGGAGGTTTTCGCGCTCGCCTTCGGCAAGGTCTACACCTTCGGACCCACCTTCCGTGCCGAGAACAGCAACACCCCACGCCACCTCGCCGAGTTCTGGATGATCGAACCCGAAATGGCGTTCTACGAACTCGAAGACAACGCCAACCTCGCTGAAGAGTTCCTAAAGTATATTATTCGGTATGTGCTGAACCACTGTGAGGAAGATCTGGAATTTTTCCACCAGCGTATCGACAGCACCGTGCTGGCGACGCTGCAACATGTCGCCGAAACGCCGTTTGAGCGAATAACCTACACTGAAGCGATTCGGATACTGCAAGAAGCATCGCGCGACTGGGAGTTCCCGCCCGTGTGGGGCAACGACCTGCAGACCGAGCATGAACGCTACCTGACGGAGGAGTATTTCAAAAAGCCCGTGATCGTCACAGACTACCCGCGCGAGATTAAGGCGTTTTACATGCGCTTGAACGACGACGGGCGCACCGTGCGGGCGATGGATGTGCTGGTTCCCCGTGTGGGTGAGATTATCGGCGGCAGTCAACGCGAGGAGCGATACGAGGTGCTGCGGGAACGCATTCGCGAAATGGGGTTGCGAGAAGAGGACTACTGGTGGTACCTCGATTTACGCAAGTACGGCAGCGCACCCCATTCGGGTTTCGGGCTGGGCTTCGAGCGGATGATGATGTACCTGACGGGTATGAAGAACATTCGCGATGTCATCCCGTTCCCGCGCACGCCGGGAAACGCAGAGTTTTGAGGAGCGTCCAAAATGATGATGAGACGG
>CALAMM010000209.1 GCA_937925775.1 uncultured Fimbriimonadales bacterium | reverse complement strand
GTTTCATCGGCGGGACGCCGACGCTACGACGCCAAAGCGGGTGCGACGACATTCCTGTCGTCGCGGGTTTTCTTGGCGGGGACACTTTGCGACGCCAAGAAAGGCGTCGCACCTGTGGCTTGCGTGGCTTGGACAATCCTGTCCAAGCGCAGTTCGTCGGCGGGGACGCTTTGCGACGCCAAGAAAGGCGTCGCACCCATGCTTGCGTGGCTCGGACATGCCTGTCCAAGCCGTTCTCGACAAATCTTTAGGTACAATTCCGCAGTCAACGGCGATGAACCGATTCGTGCGCGTGGCTCTGGGCGTGGCAGCGCTGCTCTTGGTTGTAGCGGGGCTACTCTGGTGGCTGCGCCCATCGCGCCTCACGCCCCTCGTGCCGAACCGCCTCGCCACGATGTCCGAAACGGAGCAGATTGAGTGGCTTCTCGAACGCATCTTGGAGCGCAGCGAGGTGCCCGGAGCGTTCCGCAATCAACTTTATGAATGGTTCCCGCGCCTTCGCACGAAACACTCCTTAACAACCAATGAGATGGAGCTCCTGATTCTGGCGTGCGCAGAATATGACTTACCCCACTTGCTGAAGCGGCTACGCCTCTGGGCGCGAGACCCCAAGAACGCGGACGACCTACGACTTGCCGAAGTCCACCTGTGCATCAAGCGCCGCGAGTGGGCACAGGCATTACAAACAGCACGCGCTATCCTTGATTTGGAGAGGAAGCACCGCGCCTACTATGAACTCGCAAAGGGTCTGAACCGTGCGGGGCAGCTGGACGAGGCACGCCGCGTGCTGCAAGAAGCCATCGATCAGCAGCCTTCACAGAGAGAGCTGATTGCACTGGAGGCGGTACAGCTGGGCTTTCCCGACTTAGCAGAACAGGCGACGAGGCGCTTCTCAGCACGCCACCCTCGAGAACGAGAACACGCCTATGAAGCGGTGGCTCTTGCCTACGCCAAAGCGGGGCGGGATTCTGATGCGATACGGGTCGCCAGACAAATAAATGACCGCATCTTACGGGGGATAGTGTATGGGGAGCTCGCCATCGCCCGCATGCGCCGTGGGGAATGGGCTGCGGCGACTGCGCTCATCGAGCAGGCACGCGAGCCAACAGGCTACGCTCGCATCGCACGCACTCTTACTGAGTTGGGGCGCGCCACGCAGGCGCAATCGTATTGGCGCCAAGCGGAGCAGCTGGCTCGCCGCCTCCCTGAGCCAGAACGCTCCCGCGCCCTGCTCCAAATCGCCACAGAATACGCCAACGCGGGCGACCCCGACACCGCAATCCGCCTCTATGAACGGACGAACACACTCACGGCGTCTCCAGAGAAATTCATTGCACTCCGAGCAATCGCCGCTGGATATGCGGCTAAAGGGGAGCGTGAGAAAGTGTTAGCCGTCCTTGACCTCCTTAAACAACGCGATGGAGTTTCGCTTGCGCACGCCAATCTCTACGCTTTGATTGCGCGTGAACTCTATCACAGCGGCTACCATGAGGACGCGCGCCGCGTTCTACAGCACATGCGTGCTTTTCTACAACAGATCTTCCCACGCGATTGGCATACCGATTACACTTGGGTATCTACTGCTGGCGTTCTGGCATCATGGGAAGCCCTGCCTCTTGCCCAAGAGTTAGCCCGCTGGCTGGAGCGAGAAGCCGCGCTGATGAGCGACCCGCGCATGCGATCCACCGCCGAAGAACGCCTGGCTGCGATCTACGCGCAGATGGGCGACCTCCCCAAAGCGGTTCATTATGCTGCCCGTGCGCCAGGTCACGACGCTCAGGCGGGCAGGCTGATCCAGATTTTGCGGATTATTGTGGAGAGGCGGGCATTGCGAGCGGGGCAATGAAATCTCAGCGAAGCCGTGCGAACTTGTGTTTGCCCACGCGCAGCAGCTTGCCGCGTAGCGCGTCAGCGGGGTAGGTCGCGTTCGGGTCGCTCACGCGCTCGCCGTCCAGCTCCACACCGCCGCCTTGAATAAGCCGTCGTGCTTCCGAGTTGCTACTCGCGTAGCCGATGCCTGCAATCAGCGCGGGCAGGAACACGCTCCCGTCTTCGCGGATGAGGCTCGCAGGGATTGCCACTTCGGGTGCTTCTGTGGGGGCTTGCCGCTGCGAGAAGACGCGCATGAAGTTCTCGTCGGCGTGTTCGGCGGCTTCGCGCGAGTGATAGAGGCTCACAATCTCGCGGGCGAGGCGCCGCTTCACATCGCGCGGGTTCACACGCCCTGCACGCCAGTCGCGCTCCAGCGCATGCACCTCCTCCAGCGGCACATCGGTACACAGCACGAAGTAGTGCGTCATCAACTCGTCAGGCAGGCTCATCACCTTGCCGAACATCTGGTCGGGCGGCTCGTTGATGCCGATATAGTTGCCCAGCGACTGGCTCATCTTCTCCTTGCCGTCCAGCCCAATCAGCAAGGGCATCAAGAACACCACTTGCGGCTCCTGTCCGAACTCGCGCTGCAGCTCGCGCCCGACCAAGTTGTTGAACCGCTGGTCGCTACCGCCCAGCTCCACATCGGCTTCAATCGCCACCGAGTCGTAGCCCTGACAGAGGGGGTAAAGAATCTCGTGCATGCCCAGAGGCAGATTGTGCGCAAGGCGGTTCGCGAAGTCCTCCCGCTCCAAGATTCGGGCGACGGTATATTTGCTCGCGAGTTGAATCACCTCTGCAAAGCTCATTTTGCCGAGCCAGTCAGCGTTGTAGTAGACCTCGGTGCGTTCGGGGTCTAAAATGCGGAACAGTTGGGGCTTGAGCCGTTCTACATAGCCCATGACTTCCTCACGGCTGAGTTGGCGTCGGGTTTTGGACTTGCCCGTCGGGTCGCCAATCATGGCGGTGAAGTCGCCGACGATCAGGCAGGCGGTATGTCCGAACTCCTGAAACTGGCGGAGTTTGCGCAGCACAACCGCCCAGCCCAGATGCACATCGGGCGCGGTGGGGTCGATGCCGAGTTTCACGCGCAGGGGCTTGCCGCGCGCGAGCTTTGCCTGCAGTTCCGCTTCGGTGATGATGTCATCCGCGCCGCGCCTAAGAACCGCGAGCTGCTGCTCTATCGCCTCCATCAGGGCGGTATTGTACCTTGTCGAGGGGATGTTGGGAGTGCGCCCGTGCGCACGAGCTGCTCGGCAATCTGCACAGCGTTGAGGGCGGCGCCTTTGCGCAGCTGGTCGCCGCAGGCGAACAACGCTACGCCGTTGGGGAACCCCGCGTCGTAGCGGATGCGCCCCACCAGCACAGCGTCGCGACCCGTCGCCTCGCTGGGCATCGGAAAATGATTGCGTGCCCGATCGTCCACCAGCTGCACGCCTGCAAACGCGCGATAGGCAGCGTAGATGTCTGCCAGCGCGGGGCGCGCCTCCAACTCGACCACGATGCTCTCGCTATGCGCCCGCAACACAGGCACTCGGACACAGGTCGGCGAGACAGCAACCTCCGAGTCGCCCCAAATCTTACGAGTCTCCAAAATCATCTTGCGTTCTTCCTCGTTGTAGCCGTCGTCGCCAATCGCCGAGTTGTGTGAAAACAGATTGAAGGCGTAAGGATGGGGCAGCACTCTCGGTTCGAACGGCTCGCCCTGCAGATAGGCACGCGTCGCATCGAGCAGCTCTTGCATCGCCTGCGCCCCAGCGCCACTGGCGGCTTGATAAGTGGAGACGATGATACGCCGAACGCGCGTAAGGCGACGCAGCGGCTCCAACGCCATCAACATAATAATCGTGGAGCAGTTCGGGTTGGCGATAATCCCCCTGTGCAGCGCGAGTGCTTCGGGGTTGATTTCGGGAATGACGAGGGGCGTCTGGGGATCCATCCGAAATGCGGAGGAGTTGTCGATGACCACCGCGCCTGCCTGCACCGCGCGAGGAGCGAACTCTTTGCTAACCGCGCTCCCCGCCGAAAAAAAAGCGAGATCGATGCCCCTGAACGAGTCGGGGCGCAACGCCTCCACGGGAATCGGCTCACCGCGAAACGCGAGCTGCTTACCTACCGAGCGTTCGGACGCCAGCAGGCGCACGCGATGCACAGGAAAGTCGCGCTCTTCCAGCACCCGTAGCAGTTCCTGCCCGACCGCGCCCGTCGCGCCGACAATCGCCACATGGTACCGCACGGCGCAGGATTGTACCCCATCAGGTCGAATGGGGAAAGGCTGATGACACGCTTCATCGTGGCAAGCTCTATACTGCTCTTGCTGGCTCCTCTGTGCGCTCAGTCCCCCGATGCGCTGCGGATACGCGCCCAGCAGTATGTGTTGCAGCGCACGCCCGACGGCGAGTGGCTCCTGGAACTGACGGGCGGCGTCTCGATGGAGTTTCAGGGGCGTAGTTTGCAAGGGGAGCGGTTCCTGCTCGACACGGCGGAGGCGCGGGCGCGTAGCGACGCGCCGTTCCGACTGACCACCGAAGTAGGCGTCCTAAGCGGGCAACGGGTGGACTACCTTTATGAGCAGCAGCGCGGGCGTTTCGAGGGCGTGCAAGCGCAAGTGCTGGGCATCTACCTCAACGCGGCGTTGCTGGAGGGCGACTTGGACAACTTCGTGGCGCGTGAGGTCGTGGTCTCCACATGCGATCCGCTACGCCCCCCGATACGGGTGCAGGCTCGCAGCGTGCGTCTGATTGAGGGCGCACGATTGACCTTGCGCAACGCGCGACTGTTCCTCTATGGGCAGCCAATCCTACTCCTGCCCCAGCTCACCGTGCGCGTGCGTGAAACTGCCGAGATTGTGAGTCTTCCGTCTCCTGTCTATAGTGCCGAGACGGGCTGGGGTGCGCGACTCCGTTTGGAGATCCCTGTTGGCGAGCGCGCGCTGGTTCAGGCGTCGCTCATCCGCTATTTGCAGGCGATACCCGAAACGCGCGTTGTGGTGGGTGCCGCCCTGAGCGCAGGTGAGCCGATTGTTGGCGAGCCTGAGCTGCGCTTGCGGTTCGAACAATCCGCGCTCTCCAACCTGCGCGAGCAGCTGGAACGCGCTCCCCCGCCGCATGGGCTGACTCTGCGGGCAGAGTACGCCGCCGACATCCGCCCGCTGCTGGCGCCGCGAGCAGGCATGCGCATCTCCAAACGAGAGATCGGGCTGCTCGCGCCCCTGCGGCTTCGAAATGGCTACGGCGAGGCAAGCCTGCGCTACGGCTGGCTCAGTGAACGCATCGACAACCAGCGCACGCCAACGCGCGAGCGAACCTCGGTGGAGAGCGATTGGTCCCAACCGCTGGCGCGCGTGGGCGATTTTACGCTGCGCATGCACTTGTGGGCGAGCTATACACACTACTCAGGCGCAGGGAACTCTCAGTGGCTCCGCTCACAAATCGAACTGCTGTGGGAGCCTCACCCCACCCTCTCGGTACTTATGGGCTACGCCCAGACGACCACGCGCGGCAACAGCCCCTTCCTCACAGAGCAGCTGCGCGCCCGACGCGAACTCAGCTTCCGCGCCGAGTATCAACATGGAAACCTGCGTCTGGGCACATTGCTCAAATACGACTTGGAGCAACACGACCTATACGATGTGCAGCTGCTGCTGGGCTGGCGCGACCGCTGCCTGGAGCCGTACCTGTTCTGGCGACGCTCGCCCAGCAACCTGCTAATCGGCGTGAATCTCACCGCGCGGCAATTCTAAAACCCCAACGCACCGTCACCCCACTGATAGAATATCGGATAAGGCTGCTCGAAAAATCGGGAATGTGTTTTTCGCCCTCCCCCCTCTTCTGCACGCAGGGGAGGAGGGATTTGGGAATCGCCCAGCGTAGCCTCGGCGTCCCCACCGACGAGCAACGCCACTCGTAGCGTCGGCGTCCCGCCGACGAGTTTTACTTGGGCAGGAATGTCCAAGCCACGCGCTGCTGGTGCGACGCCTTTCTTGGCGTCGCAGAGCGTCC
>CALAMM010000208.1 GCA_937925775.1 uncultured Fimbriimonadales bacterium | reverse complement strand
GCGTCGGCGTCCCGCCGACGACACACCAAGCCACCCCTGTAGCGTCGGAGTCTCGCCGACGAGAACTGCTTGGACAAGAATGTCCAAGCCACATCGCGTAGCGTCGGCGTCCCCACCGACGAAACACGCTTGGACAAGACTGTCCAAGCCACGCAAGCACGAGTGCGACGCCTTTCTTGGCGTAGCAAAGCGTCCCCGCCGATAAAATCCGCGACGACAGGAATGTCGTCGCACCCACTTTGGCGGCGTAGCGTCGGCGTCCCGCCGACGAACAGCCCGACCCGCTACACCTGCACACGGCAGGATAAGCGCAGGAATCCCCCTAAATCAGTAGGGCAGCACTGACACCGACTTTGCCACCAGTGCCAAAGCGATGCCTAACATGCCAACCAGCCCCGTGCCGCAAAAGAAGCCCGCCAGCAGCACGGGCGCGTAGCGCACCCAGTTCTCCTCGCCGTAGCGCTTCTTGAAGTAGCGGTGCCCCAGCCACGCGCCCAACAACTTCGGCAAGGTGTAGTGCGGCAGCTGCCCGACACCGCTCACCAACCCGTAGAAGAGCAATAGCGGGAACTTGAAGGCGTTGAACACCCAGAACAGCCCCAGCCCCGACACGAAGCCGATAATAATGCGCGGGATGTTCAGCGCGTTTAGCACCACCTCGCGGATCTGGCTCTGCGGGAGGTTAATCTGCTTCCAGACCGCCTCCATCTGCGCATAGTAGGGCCACATCTTCTGGGCGAACGGGAACAGCGGCGAGGGAATCGGGCTGGCTTTCCAGAAAAACGCCCAGAATAAGAAACTCGCGATGAAAATCACGGGCAACATCACCAACTCCGCCTTCAAGATGCTGGTGAACTTTGTGCCCGTGAGTTCCACCTCGCGGAACCGCTGCGCCGCCCAGCCGTAATCGTACAGCGGCAGCGGCGCGTACCAAATGTCCACCCGCGGATAGCGACTGCTGATAATCGCGACCTCTCTGATAAATGGAATCGACACGCCCTGCCCCGTCAAGCCCACCATGCGCGCCGAGATATAGCTGTTGAGCGGGCTCCAGAGCAGGCCGAACCCCACAACAATCCAAAGGGGGAAGTCGGGCACGAGCCACCGACAGAGCGCGATATAGGAAACCACCGAGACCGCCCACACGCCGAGTGGAAGCCACAGTGGCGGGTCGCCGCGTCCTGGCGGAGGCGTCAGCCCGCGCAACTGGAGCGACTGTCGGATGCGATACTCGCGTAGCGTGCGCACGACCATGCCCACACCAATCGCCGCCACCGCCAGCTGCAACCCCACGATAATCGCCAGCCAGAAGTCCAAGTCGGCGGCGAGTTTTGTCTGGAGCGCGGGCGAGTTCGGCTGCCAGTTCGGGATTAACCCAGCGTGATAAAGTATCGGGTTCGCCACCACATAGGTCGCCACCGAGCTGATCGCCGCTCCCAGCAGAATGTGATAGGGCAGTACGAACCCGACCAGCACCTCACCGAGATTGATGGAGAAGCCTACAATCGCGGCAGGCAAGCTCGCCTCCACATTCTGCGTCAGGTCCAAAAACGGGATGGGGATAAGTTGCAGCGCGTTGCCGAACAGCGTGCCCGTGAAGACAGGGATGCCCACATAGAACAGCCCGAAGCCCATGCCGATGACTGCGCCGGTGGAGAACACCCCCCAGCGCCACGACTCCTCACGGCTACCTGCCTCCGCTAAGGCGAGCGCACCCGACGCCGCGACGGGCGCCAGCGGAAACGGCAACCGCTCCACATCGGAGGTCATCCGAAACAACAGGTAGCCCATGCTCATCCAACTCGCGCGCCCCAGAATCTCGGTGACCATTAGCAGGACAAGGGGTAATGTCCACGCGCTGTGCAAAAAGGTGCGCTCGCGTAGGGCGGGCGAATCGGGCGCAGGAACCGCCCAGCGGGGCACCTGATCGGCAATCGGGGCAGCAGGCGCGGATTGCACGAAAAACTGATCCCAGATTTTCCACTGCAACGGGCCGCCCGACAGCCCATACAAGCCCATCGCGGTCAGCGACGCCGCGATGTAGTAGAGCATGTAAATCTCCTGCCGTTTCAGCGGCTGCAGCGAGCGACGCATCACCTCCGCGAACAGCACAATCGTAACCCACTCCGCCGCGGCGCCCAAGCCAACACCCGCCACCAGCCCCATGTAGATGCTGCCAGGCAACATCACGAACGCTACAAACAGAAGCCCCAGGAAGGTTCTGAAGGTGAACCCTTCCTGGAACTTATGCTCTTCTGCGGCGACCTCCTCAGCCGTCTGCCGCGCCTTCACTAAC
Source organism: uncultured Fimbriimonadales bacterium (assembly GCA_937925775.1). Taxonomy (GTDB): domain Bacteria; phylum Armatimonadota; class Fimbriimonadia; order Fimbriimonadales; family GBS-DC; genus GBS-DC. The sequence goes on along the minus strand of CALAMM010000208.1, from coordinate 318 downwards.
TCGTCCTGTACCGCCATCAGGCAACGGGATTCGGCGTAGGCCTCCGCATTCCTGCAACTGCCGCAGCGACAATCGCATGGTGTGTCTCAGGAACGCCAATATATCTTGGAGAAAATGCGCAACCCCGCTCGCGGCGGGAAACCGCTCTTCATCAACCATCGCCCACTTGTCAGAAACCAGCGGCTGGGTAATCTGCCACTCACTTGTCTCGGTAGCAGATTGTAGCACGGACATTCCTGTCCGTGCGCAGGGTTAGTCTGCCACTCACTTGTCTCGGTAGCAGATTATAGCACGGACATTCCTGTCCGTGCGCAGGGA
>CALAMM010000207.1 GCA_937925775.1 uncultured Fimbriimonadales bacterium | reverse complement strand
GGTTGAGATCCGCCCATCGCTTCAATAGTTTCTTATCGGGCGGGCGTAGGTCGGAGCGGAGTGCGCGTTCGCGCTCGACACGCGCGTCGACATCCTGCATAGGAACCCGCTCGCGGTTCGTGGTCGCAAGCCGTTTCTCGTCGGTCGCCAGCCCGACAAGAACGGTGGAGTAGAAAAGCGGCGCAAGCCCCGTCTGATACCATCGGTATACCATCTCGCGCTGTCCGCTGCTCTTGAACGAGTTGGTCATCTCGCGCACGCGCTTGAAGTTCTTGGGTTCCTCGCGTCCTTCCGTTCGGAGCAGATACTCGCGTGCGCGGTTCGGGTCCGCGAGCGTCGCGCGTGTCTCCACCACGCCCATCGGTAGGACAAGCCCCGCCACCCGCAACGGGTGCGGTTCGCCGTCAATCTGTTCGAGGGGGTTGTAAATCGGTTTCATGCGGATTGCTGCGGATTGGAGCAGAGGCGAGACGACATGCTCCAGCGCGACACGCCCGCGCTCCGTGCCGACAGGTCGGTATCCGTGCTGGTGTCCGAGCCAATGCTCAATACGGTTCGTACCGTCCAGCCACGCGATAGGGTCGACGGCGCGGTTCCCCAGCGTTATGCCGTTCAAAAGGTCGTTCAGGTTCAACGCCCACATGGGGGTATAGGCGTTGAAGAACGCTTGGAAGATGTTCGCGATGTCGCTGGGCATGTAAGGTTGTACCCACTGCTTCTGCAGCCACGAAGGGCGCAGTTCCAGCCCGACGCCGAGCGCGTTGAGGAGCGTCTGCACGCCTGCCAGCGTCGCGCTCTCCATCGGCGCGACGCGCACTAAGAACCAGTCCGCGCTCTGAGTGAGAGCGCGACCGATGGTCTGCAGCAAGTCCGCCCCTGTCTCCACATCCCCGCGCTGTACCGCATGCGCCGCGCCCGTCAACGCCGTGAGCACCGAGAACCACCAATCCAACGCGAACACAGGCTGGATAGAAACCCCGTCCTCGCCCCCGATTTTCATACTGCCGAATCGACCCGTCATGCACTCGATATCCACCACCCGATCCAGCCCGTTCTCGTACCAATACTCGTGCAGTCCGCCAATGTCGGCGCAATAGCCCGCAATGAGCGTGAGGCTCCCCCACAAGAACAACCCCATCGGTAGTATGTAGTCGCGTTGGATGCGATGCGTCATCAGCTGGGCAAGCGTATCGTGCAGCTCACCGCCTTGTCTGCGCAAACGCGGGGCAAACAACCCGATGAGCGCGTTCGGCAAGTCCGTCGTCAGCATCCGCGCCGCAGCGAGCGGTTGTTGGATAATCGTTCTCGCCAGAAAAATATTACTGGCAAGGTTCCACCATAGCGACGCGCGTGGGTTGCGCGAACGGGACGGGTTCATCACATGCAGGAGCGTATAGGCGCGGAGCGGATCCAACGCCGCTTCGTCCAGTTCCTGCGCCAAACGGGGCACCTCGTCGCGGATAATGTTCCCCAGCGATTCCACGCCTTGTACCAGTTCCAACTCCAAATCGGTACGGATAGGCGTCTCAGGGGGCAGCGCAGCCAGTGTGTTCAGCCCCGACTCGATGCGGGCACTGTAGAGCATCAAGCGGTCGCCAAACTGACGCCAGTGCTCTCGGAATGTCTGCTCCGCTTGGGGCGAGTTCGCTTGTTTTCCCAGCTCGTCCAGCAGAGGGGACACAAGCGCGCCCACCACGCGAGCAACCGATTCTTTGATTGCCCCGTCCACACCCGTCCTGTCGCGTAGGTTGCTGGCGCGCCGGTCTAATAGCGCGTCCCACAGTAACTCGCGCACAGCGTCCTGCTGGAAGAGGTCGTCAGAGTTTTCGAGATGCGCCTTCAAGAAACGGATGGCTTCTTCCAAACCCTCTTGAGTCCATGACGGCTCGTACCACTCTTCCTCTATACCAGCGTCCCTTCCCTCGCCCGTGCGCTGCTGTTTGACCAAGACCACACGCCCGCGAATCCTGCGCACAAAGTAGAAAGTATGCAACTTCTCCAACGAGGGCAGATTGTTCCAATCGCTCGCGATTTGCTCCACTAAGTTGTCATACTCTCCAATCCCCTCGCGCTTCATCGCGGCAAGAAGAGCCTCGTAGTGATTGAGGAGCGCGCTGACCGCGCCCGCGCCTTGTGCGAGCGCAAGGAGCGCGAGCGTGCGCTCCTCACTGCAGTGGATTTTCAGGCTCTTCAAAGGCGGTTGGTTCGCTGCCTCTTTGTCTCGGATACGCACCTCCCAGTCGGGGATAGGCGTATCGGGCGTCGCGACATAGATATAATGGGTTCCACCCGACGGCTTGACCAGTGCGGAGAGATCGATGGGTACACCCATATCGTTGATTTTTCTTTGGGCGTCTTCGAAAGCGTCCTTTCGGGTTCGTAGCCATTCCAGCGCAGTTTTGGTGATTCCGACACTCGCCAGCACAGGTTGGAGATCCAGCCCTGCTCGGAGCAGAGTGCGGTAGTTGCCGATGTCGCGTGCGAGCTCGAAGGCGAACTGGGAAATCCAGTAGATACGGCTCATCCACTGACGCGAGGCGGTAGCGGTGAGTAGGAAGCCGGGCAGGCTAAGAGCGAGACCGATAGGCGTGCTGAAGTTGAGGATGCCGAGCAACCCGCCGAGCGCGATAGCGACGCCCGCTGCGCCTGCTATCTTCCGTTCCGTGTTGGACAGCGTGTCGTACATCTCTGCGAGCCGTTTGAGTTGTTGTGCAATAGCAACGGGTATCTGCATCAGTCCGCGCGTGAAGGCGTTCACGCCCATCGCGACGGTTTGGTGGTCGGCAAGCGTGCTGAGCTGCGAGCCGACAGGCACGCCCTCGCGCGTCTGGATACCCGAGCTCAGTCCCATCCGTCGGAAGAGTTCCAGCACCTGCTCGGAGAGCAACAGCCCCTCCAACGCACGGAAGACATGCTC
>CALAMM010000206.1 GCA_937925775.1 uncultured Fimbriimonadales bacterium | reverse complement strand
GGCGGGCGCGTGCATGGTGATGGCAGGGGTGATTGTGGAGGCGGTCGCGGCGACGCTGTTCGCGCTGCCGATATTGCGGGAGCGGGTGCTGGGTCGTTATGAGTCGGGCGCGCCCTTGTCGCAGCGCGCCATCTGGAAGTTCCACCTGCCGCTGGCGGGCACGACGCTGCTGACGCTGCTGGTGCATCCGCTCACGGCGGCGGCGTTGGCGCGGCTTCCCCAGCCCGAGCTTGCGATTGCCGCGTGGCAGGTGGTGTTCGGCTCGCTGCTCGCGTTGCGTAGCTGGGGCTTCGCCCTGCAGGAGGCGAGCGTGGCGACGCTGCAGCAGGGGACGCCTCCACGCGAACTCCTGCGCTTCACGCACAAGGTCGCGCTCGGCACAACGCTCGCGCTGGGACTGCTCGCCTTCACGCCACTGGCGACGCATTTCACGGAACGCCTGCTTGCGCTCCGAAGCGAGTTGGCGGTGCCCGTCCAGTTCGGGTTGCAGCTGTGTCTTTTTCTGCCCGCGCTGGCGGCGTACGGCTCCTACCTGCGCGGCAAGCTCATTTACGCGCAGCGGACTGCCGTGGTGTATCGGGGAATGGCGCTCAACTTGGCGGTCAACGCGCTGGGGTTAGTTGCGGGTGTGGGTCTGGCGCGTGCGCTGGGCAGCGCGACGGCAGGGGCGTCCCTGCTGGTGGGCATCGTCGCGTTTCAGGCGGCTGCACTTTTCGAGGTAGGCTACCTGCTGAAACGGCTTCGGGCGTAGCCTGCGCCGCTACTGCGTGGTGAACGCGGTGAAGTACACCTCCAGCACGCTCTCTTTCTCGTGCGTTTTGTGTTCCAGCACCTCGTTCACGCGCTCGCGGATCTCCTCTTTGACTTTGTGCTTGCCCTCCAGTGAGTTGAGTTCCGAGCGCGTTTTGCCAGAGAACGCCATCAACGCCGCGTCGCGCAGGGGGGCAATCTCCTCTTCCAACTTTTTGGGGTCGATGCCTTCCTTGAGTCCGAGCGCGACGCCTGCTTTGAGATAGCTCTCATCGCCGAGATTGACGATGAACTCGCCGAGGTCGAGCGTTTTACCGACCGTGGGTGGTTTCGGCGGTGGCGGCGCTTTGGGCGCGAGGAAATTCTTGCCCGCGAGCAGTCCGCCTGCCAGCCCTGCGATAAGCACCACCACCATCATCAGCATCGGGCTTTTGCCCTTGCCGCCCGCGTCACCACCTGCCTCCGACTTCTTCGCCTTGCCTGCCATCGTTCATCCCCAAAAGCGTTATTCCATATCGCCACGCCCTCTCATCAGGTAGAATCTCGACGGCTCGATGCCGAGTCCAACTTATAGGAGGGCCGTATGATGAAACAGATTCAAGCGATGAACTTAATTCGTGGTCAGTGGCGTGAGTCTGCGTCAGGTAACCGCTTTGAGAGCCGCAACCCCGCCGATACCCGCGAAGTGATTGGTACCGCCCCGTGTTCGAACGCGAGCGATGTTGACGCTGCTGTGCGCGCCGCTCGCGAAGCCTATGACTCTTGGCGCAAAATGTCGCGCGTCAAGCGTGGCGAACTCATCGATAACCTTGCGCAGTTGATTAAGCGCGACCTGAACGCTCTTGCGGAGCTGGTGACGCGCGAATGTGGCAAGCCGATTAACGAAGGGCGTGCCGATGTGGTGGAAGCGCTCCATATGACGCAGTATGTGGCGGGCATGGCGCGGATGCCTCACGGCGAGATAGTTGACAGCGAGATCGCCGAGAAAGACGCTTACATCTTGCGCAAGCCCAAAGGCGTCGTGGCATGCATTACGCCGTGGAACTTCCCCATCGCCATCCCGCTCTGGACCATCTTACCCAGCCTGCTGGAGGGCAACACGGTCGTTTTCAAACCCTCCGAAGACACGCCCATCTGCGGGCATGTGCTGGCGGAGCTGTTCGTGGAAGCAGGCTTCCCCCCAGGAGTGTTCAATGTGGTTCACGGTCCGGGCGAGGAGGCGGGCGACCCCCTCGTGCATCATCCCGAAGTCGATGTGGTCGTGTTCACAGGCTCCTACGCGGTCGGACGCTACATTATCGAGGAGTGCGCCAAGCAACACAAGTTCGCCGCGGTGGAGATGGGCGGTAAGAACGCCGTTATCGTGCTTGATGACGCGAACCTAGATCTTGCGCTGCACGCTGCAATCCTGTCGGCGTTCAAGACCAGTGGGCAGCGCTGCGTGTCGTCGAACCGCATCATCGTGCATGAGAAGATCGAGCCCGAGTTCACCCCGCGCTTTGTGGAGCTCGCACGACAGATTAAAATCGGCAACGGGCTGCACGAAGATACCTTCATGGGACCGCTGATTAACGAGGCGGGCGTAGAGAAGTATCTGTATCACAACCAGAAGGCGATTGAAGAAGGCGCGGAGGTGCTGCTACCTGGTGGGGTGCTGAAAGAGGGCGAGTATCAGTATGGGCACTTTGTCGCGCCGTTTGTGTATCGCATGCGCCACCGTGCCGACAGCTTCGCGCTCAAAGAGGAGGCGTTCAGCCCCCATGTGGCGATTATCCCCGTGAGCGATATCGACGAGGCGATTCATGTCTACAACGACACGAAGTACGGCTTGGCGATGGCGGTGATTACAGAAGACTATCGTAAGTGGCGCTATGTGCGCGACAATTGTGAGTTTGGCGTGGGGTATGTGAACCTACCGAGTATCGGCGCGGAGGTACATCTGCCGTTCGGCGGCGTGAAGGGCAGCGGCAACGGGCACCCCAGCGCGTCCGCGCTGTTTGACGCCGTGACCCACAAAGTTGCCTTCACGGTCAATCACGCCACCGAAATCAAGATGGCGCAAGGCCTAAGCGCGAAGCTGAAGTGATTCCCGCTCCGAGCTTGGACGAAGGTCCGAGCGAGGGCATAAAGTGGTAGGGGCAGCCACGCAGGTCTGCCCCTACAGGTGGGTTAGGCTTGGAGAGGGGCAGAGACACCCGTCTGCCCCTGCGATTCGGCAGAGTTCGTTGCCTTGTGCCCCCACGCGGGCAAGCAGACCCGAAAAGTTGTCCCGATGCCCACTTCGCTCTCAAATGTAATGAACCCACGGTTCTGGCGCACAATACCGTAGACTGTCGCCAACCCCAGTCCTGTATTACCGAGACCCTTCGTAGTGAAGAACGGCTCGAAGAGGTGGGGGCGCACCTCCTCTGGGATTCCCATACCTGTATCCTGCACGATGAGGCACACATACTCGCCGGGCGTCAGTGCTTCAGCCTCCACCTCGGTTTGCAGCTGCTCCGCGCTATAGTGTTGGCGTTCTGTTGCGAGCGTGAGGATACCTCCGCCCTTGCTTTGCATGGCGTCGCGGGCGTTGATGGCAAGGTTCAATAAGATCTGTTCTAATTGGGAGGGATCGATGAGCACGGTAGTGTCGGCATCGGTTAGGCGCAGGCGGATGGAGACCATTTCGCTGAGGCTGCGTTCCAGCAGGGGCAGCAGGTTGCGAATCACTCGGTTGACCTCTGTAGGTTGCGGTTGGGTGAGTTGTTTTCGGGCGAAGCCGAGCAGTTGGCGCACCAGTTTCGCGGCGCGTTCACTGGCTTCCACGATACGCTGCAGGTCGCTCTGCACGGGGTGGTTTTCGGGCAAGCGTCCCTGTGCCAGTTCGGCGAAGCCTATGATGGCGGTGAGCAGGTTGTTGAAGTCGTGGGCGACGCCTCCTGCCAGACGCCCGATACTCTCCATCTTCTCGGCTTGGAACAGGCGTTGCTGTAGGGCTTTGAGCTCCGTGATGTCGATATCGGCACAGATGAAGCGCATCTGGTCGCCGTAGCGGATGGGGAACAGCGAAGAGAGGATGACACGCTCTTTGCCGTCCGCAGTGCGGATGTGCCATTCTTTGAGCGGCGCTGGCTGCCCTGTGCGCGCCACTTCCTGCAGTTTCCGCAGATACTCCTCATGTTCCTCAGGGGTGAAGATAAGCGCGTCCAGCGTCTTGCCCTCCGCCTGCTCTTTCGTGAACCCGTAAAACTGCTCCGAAGCGCGATTCCAGAACAGGATGCGCCCTTGCTCATCGTACATCTGCATCGCCACAGTAGGCGCGTTCTCGAGGATATCATGCGCCTGCTGCAACGCGCGTTCCAGCTCCTGACGCGATTGCTCCAACTGGTGCAGATATTCGCGTTGCTGAGCAATCGGTCCCGCGAACGCCATCAGCGTCCCGAACACGAGGAAAATGAACGTCCAGCCGAACACAAACTCGCGCAGCTCGATCGGCTGCGCCGTTTTCCAGTGAGCGGCTTCAACCGCCAGCATCATCACGGCGACAAGGATGATGAAGGTGACCCCACGCTGCTGATAGGCGAATGTTGCGATGAAGAACACGGGCAGTAATACGGACATGGCTGGGGCAGGCAGCAGGGTGACTCGCGGCAGGTAGAAAGCGAGCCAGACCGCCCCAGCGCACAGGAGCGCGAGTCCCAAGAGCGTGATGTAGTCGCGCTTGCGCATGCGCCAGTCGCTCCACCAGACCAGCAGAAAGCCCCCCGCCACCAGATGTCCCATCGTGTCGCCCATCCAGCGATGCAGGAAGGAAAGGGTCCAGTCCCGTGGCTCGACAATCCCATATTCCACCCATAAGAGCGTGTTCAGCAAAGGCGAGATAACAGATGCGAGGGCGCACGCACCGAGAAACTTCGCCACATCGCGCCAGTGCTTGAGGCGTGGGTCTGTATGCGTCGTATGCAGGAGCCACACGCCCACACCTGCCTGCAGCATCACAGGAACCGCGCTGAGCAACGCGAGACTCCACTTTCCCCAGACCCAGTAAACCACGCTCGCAACGCCCAGCCCCGCGCCCAGCAATCCCACACGATAGCCCCACCCGTAGGTTAGCCCCAGCGCGACGCCCGCAGGGAGCCAGATCAGACTGCTCTTGTCGGGCAAATAAGCGAGCTGCATGCTGACCCACGCCGCAAAAGCGTAGGCGGCGCCGACTATAGCCACTTTTAGCGCGATGGTTCCTACAGACATACTTCTCTATTGTTTAGCATTCACTTACTATGGCTAATCTCCTGCAATAAGATATCGCGGATTCGTTCGGCGGCGTGTCCGTCGCCGTAGGGGTTGACGGCGCGTGCCATTTGCGCGTAAGCGTCGGGGTCTGTTAGCAAGCGCGTTGCCTCCGCGACAATCCGTTCGGTGTCCACGCCGACCAGCTTCGCTGCGCCCGCAGCCACCCCTTCAGGACGCTCCGTCGTCTCACGCAGTACCAGAATCGGCTTGCCGAACGCAGGGGCTTCCTCCTGCACGCCGCCTGAGTCGGTCAGGATTAGATCGGCGTGGCGCATCGCATGCACGAAGGGGGCGTAGTCGAGTGGCTCGGTGAGCAGTGCGCGGGGATGGTCGCCGAGGATTGCCGTCAGTGTCTCGCGCACGCGCGGGTTGCGGTGCATCGGCAAGAGCAGGAGCGCATCTTCGAACCGCTCTAACAGCGCGCGTGCGGCACGGGCGATGTGCGCCATCGGCTCGCCCCAGTTTTCCCGACGGTGCGCCGTAAGCAAGATAAGCCTGCCCGTGTGATGGAGTGCGCGTCGCAGGGCAGGATCGGTCGGTTCGTAGGGCTGGCTCGCCACCCACAACACCGCGTCGATGCCCGTATTGCCCGTGACCCAGATTTGCTCGGCGGGGATATGCTCCTGAAGCAAGTTTTGGCGCGCGGTCTGCGTCGGCGCGAAGTGGAACGACGCAATCGGCGCGGTCAGACGACGATTCATCTCCTCGGGGAATGGCTGATACTTGTCGTAAGTACGCAGACCTGCCTCAACATGCCCGAATGGAATGCGGTGATAAAAAGCGGCGAGGGCGGCGACAAAAGTGGTCGTCGTGTCGCCTTGCGCCAGCACCACATCGACAGGCGACTCGCGCAGCAGCCGATCCAGCCCTTCTAAAGCGCGCACAGTAATCTCGGTCAGGGTCTGCTGCGCCGTCATGATGTTCAGATCGGCGTCGGGAGTCAGCCCGAATAGGCGCAGCACCTGATCGAGCATTTCTCGATGTTGCCCGGTGACGATGAGGCGCGTCTCGAACGCCTCACACTGGCGCAGCGCGTGCACTACGGGCGCCATCTTGATGGCGTCGGGGCGTGTGCCGCACACCGCCGCCACGCGGATCGGTCTGCTCATCTCTATAAGTGTACCGCTCTTTGTTGAAGGGCAAGACCCTTACCCGCGCGGTTCGACCGCCGCCACCCCTGACGGCGACGCCGTCTCCACCACAGCGCGGTCGCGATATAATGGTCGGTAATACGGGTTGCGCCAGACCAGTTTCAGCGCACAGTTCAGCGAATCCGCATCGCCTTCCAAGTAGTCCACCACGCCGTACTCAGGCATGAAGCTCAACCCTTCATAGAACACTTGATACGGATCCTGAAGCGTGTTCACATACAGATTGAGCAGTCGGCGTTTGGTCTCAGGGGTAAGCGTGTCGGGGTTATACCCCTGCGACTCGACCCACTTGCGGAAGCGCGGCAGTCGACCGAAGATGACGGTCTGGTACACATGCGAGCGGATAAAAGTGCGTCGACTCGCGATGAACAGGGCGCGCGCCGCCTCTTGCTTCTGTGAGGCGATGCTTACCGCATAGAGGTACTCGCCCAGAGGCGAGTGTGTGCTGCAAGTGCCACCGCCTGTATCCAAGTACCAGTTCTCGTGGATTTGGTGTTCGTGGAGGTAAATCACCATGCTGTAGCCGTAGATGCGTCCATCGTACTCGGCGACCAGAAACCCTTGCGGATGATGGCGCAGCCACGCCTCGAAGTAGTCGCGCGTGAGCGCGACATTACCAAACAGCTGGTCCAGCTCCACGATCCGCTCTAAATCAGTCTCCTCTGCCTGCCTCACTGAGAACAAGCCTACTGGTATCAATGCTGACCTCCTGTGAAAGCCGATTGAAAAATAAAATAATTTGAGAGAAACCGAGCGCATCGAGGCGAAAGTTCGTTCAGAGGCGGTATACGCCAGCGGTTTAATTATAGCACATCGGAGTGGTTAGCTCCGACGGAGACGGGGTTGGAAAATCGGGATCCAGCCTTATCTCCCCTCTCCCGCTACGCGGGAGAGGTTTGTGGAACGCCCAGCGTAGC
>CALAMM010000205.1 GCA_937925775.1 uncultured Fimbriimonadales bacterium | reverse complement strand
TCCTCGCCGACGACACACACCTGCGTAGCGTCGGCGTCCCGCCGACGAGAAACGCTTGGACAGGACTTTCCAAGCCACTTGTAGCGTTGGCGCTTTGCCAACCGATGCTGCGACGACAAGAATGTCGTCGCACCTGTGCTTGGACAAGAATGTCCAAGCCACATCGCGTAGCGTCGGCGTCCCGCCGACGAGCAACGCTTGGACAGGACTGTCCAAGCCACTTGAGGAGGTGCTACTATGGCAAAACGGAAACTCAATGTCGCGCTGATTGGCTATCAGTTCATGGGCAAAGCGCACAGCAACGCCTACCGACAGGTGCGCCACTTCTTCCCTGAGCTGGAATACGAACCCGTACTAAAAGTAATTTGCGGTCGCCACGAGGAGCGCGTGCGCGCTGCCGCCGAGAAGTACGGCTTCGAGGAGTACGCCACCGACTGGCGGCAGGTCGTCGCCCGCGAGGACATCGACATCGTCGATGTCTCCACGCCGGGCAACCTGCACGCGCCCATCTCTATCGAAGCTGCCAAGCATGGCAAAATCGTGCTGTGCGAGAAACCCCTCGCGAACAATCTCGCTGAAGCCCGCGCCATGGTACAGGCAGTGGAACAGCACGGCGTGAAGCACGGCATCTTCTTCAACTACCGCAAAGCCCCTGCCGTCTCCTACGCGAAGCAGCTTATCAGTGAGGGTGTAATCGGCGAAATCTACCACTTCCGTGGAACCTACCTGCAAGACTGGATTGTTGACCCGAACTTCCCGCTGGTGTGGCGTTTGCAGAAAGACATCGCCGGCTCAGGCGTGCATGGCGACCTGAACGCGCATATCATCGACCTTGCACGCTGGCTGGTGGGCGAGATTAGCGAAGTGTGCGGTATGTTACACACCTTCATCAAGCAGCGTCCGTTGCAAGCGGAGGTGGACGACCGCCTTGGCGGGCAAGCCAGCACGGAGATGGGGGAGGTCACCGTCGACGACGCCGCGATGTTCCTCGCGCGATTCGAAAACGGCGCCATCGGCACTTTCGAAGCCACGCGCTTCGCGCTGGGACGCAAGAACTACAACCGCTTCGAAATCAACGGCTCCAAAGGCAGCCTCGTGTTCAACTTGGAGCGGATGAACGAGCTGGAACTCTATCTGGAGACCGACCCGCCTGGTATGCGCGGTTTCCGCACGATTCAAGTGACGGAGGGCGTGCATCCGTACATCAGCGCGTGGTGGCCCCCAGGGCACATCATCGGCTACGAACACACCTTCACACATCTGGTGCGCGATGCGCTGGAAGCGATTAGCAAGAACGAACTGCCCACGCCGAACTTCTATGACGGGCTGAAGTGTCAAGCGGTGCTGGAGGCGGTGGAAATCTCTGCCAACGAGCGTCGCTGGGTGGCGGTGGCGGAGTAGCGGGGCAAGGAACCTCTGAAGCCACGCTATTCCCGCCGTCGGCACGGATGCGGAGCGGTATGCCCTTTCAAAACAGCTCTTGAACCGCTCGCGCGAGGGGTATACTATCCGTGAGGAGAACCCCAACGATGACGGACGAGCGCAGTTTCTTGGACGATCCGCGCCCAGAGGGACGCATGCCGATTCCAGCGGAGCGCGTGCCGATGTTAATTGGCGTGTTTGAGCAGATGGAGGCGGTGTCGGTGGTGCTGGCGTTTACCGTACGCGCGGAGGGCGTGATGCAAAGCGATGCCACCTTCGGTGTGTGGCTCGACGAGTCGCTCCCCCACGAGGACAAAGTGGAGACGCTACGCCAACTTGCAGCGCGCCTGCACCCCATCGTCAGCCCCGACTACTATCTGGACCTGATGCTCATCACCCCGCGCGATGCGATGCTCTGGCAGATGGCGACGGAAAACGGCGACCCCATCTATGCTCGCGACGAGGAAGCCATCCAAGCTCAAATCGCCTTGCTTCGAACACTGCCGCCCATCAGCGACGACGAACGCGATATCGATGTGATGCGCGTGATGTGAACTGCATCGGCAGGTCCGCGACGATAAATTACCACACGCTTGCGTATCCAAAATTAGGACGGTTTATGCACGCGCTGGAATTTGAGCTTCCGGAGCAGGTGGACGCGCTTATCGAGAAGGTACGCGACTATGCGCCTGAAGCGGACACCTCGCGCCTCGTGGAAGCGTACCTGTTCGCGGAAGAGCGGCATCACGGTCAGAAACGCAAAAGCGGGGAACCGTATATCACCCACCCGCTCGCGGTCGCGCACATCTTAGCAGACCTCCAAATGGGCATCAACACCGTGATTGCAGGACTGCTCCACGATGTGCTGGAAGATACGCAGACCACCCCCGACGAACTGGAACAGCGGTTCGGCACGACAGTGCGCAAACTCGTGGAGGGCGTCAGCAAACTGCACCATTCCGAGCGCAAACTCGAAATCTTCAGCGAAGCAGGCAAACGACGCCTCAGCATCACCAAGACCGCCGAGAATCTGCGTAAGCTGCTGCTCGCGGTTGCCGACGACCTGCGCGTGATGATTATCAAACTCGCTGACCGCCTGCACAATATGCAGACGCTGGACGCTATGCCCCCCGAAAAGCAGATCCAAATCGCCGCGGAAACGCTCCAAGTCTACGCGCCACTCGCTCACCGACTGGGAATCTATCAAATCAAAGCGCAACTGGACGACCTTGCGTTCAAGTACCTCTACCCTCAGGAGTATCGCGAGATCAGTCAGAAAGTAGCGCAGACCCGCCAGCAACGCCAGCGTGAAGTGCAGGAACTAATCACTATCCTCAAGGAGCGGCTTTGGGAAAAGGGCGTGCGCGCGGAGGTGATGGGACGCCCGAAGCACTTGTGGAGCATCTTCAACAAGATGAAGCAACAACAGATTGATTTCAGCCAGATTTACGACCTGATCGCGTTGCGCGTGCTGACGGAAACCGTCGAGGAGTGCTATGTGGCGCTGGGCATCGTGCATGAACTCTGGAAGCCCATCCCTGCCCTGTTTTACGACTACATCGCCGCGCCGAAGCCGAACGGCTATCAGTCGCTCCACACGAAGGTCATCGGCCCGAACGAGCGCACGCTGGAGATACAGATCCGCACTTGGCAGATGCACCAAGTGGCGGAGTACGGCATAGCAGCACACTGGCGCTACAAGGAGGGGCAGGACCAGAAGCCGATGCAGCTGCCCGCCCTGCAGCAGCAACTGCGCGATTTGACCGACGCCAAGAGCAACCTGGAGTTCTTAGCCAGCGTGTTTCGAGACATGACCACCGACCAGGTGTTCGTGTTCACACCGCGAGGCGACCTGATTGACCTGCCCGAAGGCTCGACACCCATCGATTTTGCCTATCGGATTCACACGGAGGTGGGCAACCGCTGCGTGGGGGCGCGGGTGAACGGACGCCTCGTCCCACTGGACTACAAGCTGCGCACAGGCGATGTGGTGGAAATTCTCACACGCCAGAACGCCCAGCCCAGCTACGACTGGATAAACATCGTGCGTACTTCGAGTGCGCGCAGCAAGATACGCGCCTATTTTCGCGAGGTGCGCCGCGCGGAGTTTATCGAGCATGGGCGTGGTTTAGTGGAGCGCGAGTTGGCGCGCCTGCGTATCCCCGCCACGCAGTTCAAGGATGCGTTGCCCGAAATCCTCAAAGCGCTCAACTTCCGCAGCGAGGACGACCTGTACGCCAGCATCGGCGAGGGATTGACCTCCGTGCAGGCGGTGACACAGCGTCTTCGAACCACGCACCCAAGCACACCTGCAGAGCCGTCTACCGAGCCATCACAAACAGGGCTTGAAATCCGTGCCGTGCATATCGAAGATGCCGAGGGTTATATGACCCGCTGTGCCGCCTGCTGCTATCCCCTCCCTGGCGACGAGCTGCGTGGCTATATCTCGCGGGGACGCGGTATCGTGGTGCATCGCGCCTCGTGTCCCAACCTCCGCGCCCTCGAAGAGAAAGAGCCTGAGCGCGTGATGCCCATCGAGTGGGTTCCCCGAAAAGACCGTACCTATCCCGTCGTCCTGCGGTTCGAAGCGATCGACCGCCCCGGCGTGCTGGGAGACATCTCGTTTACCCTCGGAAGCCTCGGAATCAATATCGCGAAAGTGGACACGAAGCCGACCTCAAGCGGCACGGCACAGGTAGACCTCACGATTCAGGTGCACAGCGCACAGGAACTCAGGACGATCACGCAAAAACTTGCTTCCATCGAGAATGTGTTGTCCATCTCCCGTGTGATGGGGGGCAGCAAGGATGCGAGCCGTCATCCAAAGAGTTAGGTGGGCGGAAGTGGAGGCGGAGGGACACATCGTCGGGCGCATTGAGCAAGGCGCGCTCGTGCTGCTCGGCGTCCACCAGAGCGACACAGACGAACACGCCCGCTGGCTGGCGCAAAAAATCGCGCATCTGCGCTTCTTCGAAGATGAGGATGGCAAACTGAACCGGTCGGTTCTGGACATCGGTGGGGCGATGTTGGTGGTCTCCAACTTCACGCTCTACGGCGACTGTCGAAAGGGCAGGCGACCCAGCTTCACAGACTCGGCTCCCTACGAACAGGGGCAGACGCTCTACGAGCAGTTCTGCGCCTTTTTGCAGGCGGAGGGCGTGCCTGTGCAGACAGGCGTATACGGCGCGGTGATGCAAGTGCGCCTGCAGAACGATGGACCTGTCACGCTGATTGTGGAAACGCCCAGCAAGGAATAGCGTGTGTTCCTGTCTCGGTGCGACGACAGGAATGTCGTCTCACAACTTGTTAGCCAAACGCGCAACGCCGCAAATAGCGCTGCTCCCGTGCTTTTGTGGCTTGGACATTCCTGTCCAAGCGCGATGCGACGACATTCCTGTCGTCGCACCAACTATCTATCACACCACCTGTCGCCGCGCCAACTGGGTATCACATCACACCCTGTCGCCGCGCCAATTGACCTACTTCACTTTGCAGGTGGAAACCCCGAGCAGTTTATAGACGAAGCACTGCCCGATTAGCCCCGAAAGCAGAATCGGAACGCCGATTACGCCCCACCAGCTCTGCGCGTACACGCCCCAGCCGATAATAGCCGCGCCTAACACGATGCGCAAGATACGATCGATGCCTCCGACATTTGGTTGCATAACATGCACCTCCTGAATTGCACTACGGCGTTGCAGAGGTTTATGTTCCAGCGTGCGGAACGAAGGGAGGTGTATCGCCAAGCGTGGCGTCGCCCCTGTTGGTTGGGCACTCTTGTCCAAGCATAACATCCAAAGTGGCTTGGACATTCTTGTCCAAGCGTGGTGCGACGACATTCCTGTCGTCGTCCCTGTGGCTGGGACAGTCTGGTTCAAGCACTGAGGCGACGCCTGGAAAGGCGTCGCACCTGAACTTGCACGACGCCAAGAAAGGCGTCGCACCACGCTTGCACGACGCCAAGAAAGGCGTCGCACCCGTGTTGTTCGTCGGCGGGGACGCCGACGCTACGAAAGGCGTCGCACCTGAACTTGCACGACGCCACGAATGGCGTCGCACCACGCTTGCACGACGCCACGAATGGCGTCGCACCAGTGTTGCTCGTCGGCGGGGACGCCGACGCTACGACGCCACGAAAGGCGTCGCAC
>CALAMM010000204.1 GCA_937925775.1 uncultured Fimbriimonadales bacterium | reverse complement strand
ACGAGACGCCGACAGGCTTCTCATTTGTGCATACCGCCGACGATTGGGCAAAACTGACGCCCTTAGAGCCTGACACGGGACACTTCGGCGCACAGATTGAGATGCTCCGACGCCTGCGCACGATGGTTCCACGCGATGTACCGATAGTGGAGACGGTGTTCAACGCCTTCTACTACGCGAACAAGCTGTGTGAGGGTAAGTTATTAGAGCATCTCGCGCTCGCGCCTGAGGCGGTGCAGCAAGGCTTGCAAACGATTCAGGCGAATCTGCAGCTCTACGCGAGGCTGGTGCTGACCGTCTGCGACGGGATTTACTACGCGGTGAACGGGATAGGTTCCGACGCAGCGCCCCGCGATGTATATGAGGAGTTCTTCGCGCCTTTGGACCGCGCGTTCCTGCAGTCGGTCTCCGACGGCAGGCTGAATGTGTTGCACCTGCACGGCTACGGCGAGTTATATGCTGATCTGCTCGCGGATGCGCCCGCCGCGATTGTGTGTTGGAGCGACCGCAGCACGACGCTGAGCCTGGCGGAGGGCAAGCGGCTGTTCAACCGATGCGTGATGGGCGGGCTGAACGAGCGGGAGCTGCCCCAGATGTGTCGCGAGCGCGTGTTCCAGCAGGCGCACGACGCGCT
Organism: uncultured Fimbriimonadales bacterium; assembly: GCA_937925775.1. Classification (GTDB taxonomy): domain Bacteria; phylum Armatimonadota; class Fimbriimonadia; order Fimbriimonadales; family GBS-DC; genus GBS-DC. Next base: position 9,777 of record CALAMM010000204.1, on the reverse strand, counting down.
CGATTCTGTGGGCAGGCGCGGCTTCATCCTCGCGCCGGGCTGCTCCGTGCCGACAGATATTGACCCCAACCTGCTGATGGCGATACGCGAGTTCGCGCTCAGCACATAGGAACACTGGCGAGACGCCGACCCTACGCGGGGGCGTCCCGCCGACTATCTGAGATGCTCGAAGCCCCAATCGAAAGAACAGTCTACATCCGCCGAAGCATCTGACGCAGCTCGGAGTGGATACCCGCGTAGTTCATCGCCTCTTCAGGCGTGATCAGCTGCTTCTGCACATAGCGGTAGAGGCATTGGTTCATCGTGCGCATGCCCCAGTGTTCGCCCTCGCGGATGGCATGATAAATCTCGCCGATGTGTCCATCCTCGATCATCTTTTCGACGGTGGGCGTGTTGATCATAATCTCCACGGCGGCGATGCGTCCCTGTCCGCTCGCGCGCGGCACGAGTTTCTGCGCTACAATCCCGCGCAGGGTGTTCGCCAGTCGCTGGAGAATGTGTTTTTTCTCTTCGGGGGGGAACATGTTCACGATGCGGTCCATTGTCTCGTACGCGCTGGGGGTGTGGACGGTGGAGAACACCAAGTGTCCCGTCTCGGCGGCTTGCATACAGGCGTGCATCGTCTCCACATCGCGCATCTCGCCAATCAGGATGATATCGGGGCTTTCGCGCACCACCGAGCGCATCGCGTCGATGAACGACTCGGTATCGATGCCTACCTCGCGCTGGCTCACGATGCACATCTTGTCTTCATGCACGAATTCGATGGGGTCTTCGATGGTGACGATGTGCCCGCGACGGGTTTCGTTGATTAGGTCGATCATCGCGGCGAGCGTGGTGGACTTTCCTGAGCCAGTGGGGCCTGTGACCAGCACCAGCCCCTGTCGGTATTGGGTCAGCCCTGCCAACACGCGGGCGATCTCTGGCTCTTCGGGCCACAGCTCTTCCAGTTTCCAGTGCTGCAAGGGGATGAGGCGGAACACGCCCGCGACGGTCTGCCGTTGCATATACACATTCGCGCGGATGCGGCACACGCCCTCCACCGTGAACGCGAGGTCGATTGCGAGGCGGTGTTCGAACTTGGCGACCTGTTCATGGGTCATATGCGAGAAACAGAGGTCGCGCGATTGACTGGGCGTGAGTGGCTCCAACGCTTGCTCGAACGGCGTGATTTTCCCGTGCAGGCGCATCATGGGGCGTGCGCCCGCTTTGATAAAGACATCCGACGCGCGGAGTTCAAACGCGGCCTTGATCAGGTCATCTAAGGTGTAGCTCAACATGCGAACTGCCTCCTGCTTGTAGGTCTGTTTCAGGTTGGACGGCTGGTGTTTCGGTTTGTCGCTTGAGAAGTTTCGTGGTTGCCCAGAAAATCCCTGCCCCTGTCAGGAGGGCGGCGAGCAAAATCAGGGAGATTAGCCAGCCTGCTGGGGGGCGTGTTGGCGCAGGCGGCGTTTCAGGCTGGGGCTGGGACTTGGGGCGTTTGAGAGGGATCTCCAGCACGGCAGGGTCCGGGGTGTGAATAAAGATTACGCTACGCCACATCGCAGGCTGGGCATCCGTCCACATCTGGAGATGGGGCGTGGCGTACTGGAAGTAGCCTGCGTACTCAATCGGGCGCGGCAGCAACACATACACATGCACGACTGGCAAGTCGGCGAAAGTCCGAGCAATCGGGGTGAGATCCAGAGTCCCCTCTTTCAAGTCCACCAAACCGCCCGATGCAAAACTCGCGACGGTAAATAACTCGTTCGGTCGGGCGTCGCGCTTGAGGCTGTCGTCGGTGATTTCAACCGAGGCGACCGACCGCGCGCTCCACTGAGCAAACTGCTCGAGACGCTCACGCACGGCGTGATGCGGAACACGCTTGTCGAAAGTCCACACGATGGGGTGAAGACCGTCGGGCTGAACCTGAATGACGACCACCACATTCGGGTGGCGCGTCAAATCAGGCACGGAGTCGGTCTGGGCGAAACCGATTCCCCACAAGAGCCAGACAACCCAAGCGATTACGCAACGCGACACGGTAGAGCGATTATACCATCGAACATGGTCCCAACGGCTTTGTCCGAGCAGCTCTGTAGGGGCTACCGCCAGTGTCTTGGATTGTCGCGGAGGGTATCCTTGAAATTACTATGGTCGATCGTATCCGCACGAGTTATGAACTGGGTGTTTTGACCGAGGAGGCGGCAGGGGACGACCCCTTCGCCTTGTTTCAGCGGTGGTTGGAGGACGCGCTGAACGCCGGGCTTATTGAGCCGAACGCGATGTGTTTGGCGACCGTAGACGAGCAGGGCTATCCCGATGGGCGGTTCGTGCTGCTGCGCGGTTTCGACGAGCGCGGGTTGGTGTTCTACACCAACAGTCGGAGTGCGAAGGGGCGTCAGTTGGCCCATCGCGCTTATGCGACGGCGGTGTTCTGGTGGGGTGCGCTGGAGCGTCAGGTACGCATCCGTGGGCGTGTGGAGCGCGTAGACGATGCTGAAGCCGACGCCTACTTTGCGACGCGCCCGCGGGGGCATCAACTGGCCGCGTGGGTCTCGCCCCAAAGCGAGCCGATTCCCCATCAGGCGTGGCTGGAGCAGCGCATGACGGAAGTGGAACGCGAGTTTGAAGGTCGGGAAGTGCCGCGACCGCCCTACTGGACAGGCTATCGTATCCTCCCCGAACAGTTCGAGTTCTGGCAGGGGCGTCCCAACCGCTTGCATGACCGATTGCTCTACACGCTTCAGCCCGATGGGCGTTGGAAACGCGAACGGTTAGCACCTTAGCCCTCGCCCTGCGGCTTTTCGGGCAACTCGTCCAGGCTGTTTAGCCCGAAGTAGTGCAGGAATTGAGGGGTGATGCCGTAGAGGGTAGGCTTGCCGGGGGCGTTCTTGCGTCCGAGCTCTTGGATGAGGCCGCGCGCGAGTAGCTGGCGCACGGTGTGGCTGCTGTCCACGCCCCGCAGGGCATCGATTTGTGCTTGCGTGACGGGTTGTTCATAGGCGATAATCGCGAGGGTCTCCAGCGCCGCTTTGGAGAGCCGTTTCTGCGACGGGTTCAGCAAGCGGGCGATGTAAAAGGCGTATTCGGGTTTCGTGGCGAGCTGATAGCCCCCTGCGAGCTGCACGAGCTGGATGGCGCCGCGCTCGGCGAGTTCCGCCTGTAAATCGCGCAGCGCGGTTTCCACAGCGTCGACAGGTTCGCCCGTCACCTCGCACAACGCCTGGACACTCAACGGTGCGTCCGCCACAAACAGCAAGGCGTGCAGAATCGACTTCAAATCGGGCTGCGACATCGGCAACAGGATACGATTCTGGGGGCGTTTCTCCTGCCCCGTTCACACCTTCTGTCCCACTGCCGCGAGGCTCACGCCGAACGGCAGGTTATAGCGCAGCAGCAGATGGGTCTCCCACTCCTGCAGCCGTATGAGGGCGCGGTTGAGCCATACGGGCACTGGCACGAGCGTCGCGGCGGGCGATCCGGGACGCAGCCGATCCAGCCAGCGCGTAAGCGCAATTAGCGGCATCAGCAGGCACAGCGTGTAGGAAAGTTTGCGCACTTGGAACCCCGCCTCGCACAGGCGTGTGCGCAGCGCCCGTGCCGTATAACGGCGATAGTGTGCGAGGGCGACATCATGCTTGCTCCAGAGCCAGCGGTAGGCAGGCACGGTGATAATCAGATAACCCCCGGGCTGCAACACGCGATACAGCTCGTGCAGGGCAGGGCGGTCATCGGGGAGATGCTCCAACACATCGAGGGCGAAGGCGACTTGGAACGACTCGCGGGCGAAGGGCAGTGCCTCCAACCGCGCCTGCACCACAGGGAAGGCGCCGCGCTGGCGGGTCAGGCGCAGTGCCTCGCGCTCGAAGTCGACGCCGACCGCGAACCCCAGCGCGTTCAGCTCGGCAAGCAACGCGCCCGTGCCGCAGCCTGCGTCCAGAATCGCGCCCGCATGCGAGGACGAGTAGGTTGCAAGCAGTTCTTGGGCAAGGCGACGCCGTGCCACGAACCACCAGTAGTCGCCCTCGCACTGGTACATGCGCTGGTATTCCTGAGGTTGCATCTTACGCCTGCTGCTCGGACGCCCGTACCGTGTTTTGCAACAGCATCGCGACCGTCATGGGCCCCACCCCACCGGGCACGGGTGTGATTGCGGAGGCGACGCGCGCTGCCGAAGCGAACTCCACATCGCCGACATCTCCAGAACGCCCCGCCACGCGGTTGTAGCCTGCGTCGACGACAACAGCACCGGGCTTGACCATCGCGCCCGTGATGAACTCTGGTTTCCCCACTGCCGCCACCAAGATATCTGCTTGGCGCGTGATGGCTGCAAGGTCGCGCGTGCGCGAGTGGCAGATGGTCACGGTCGCGTTCCGATTGAGCAACATCAACGCCATCGGTTTGCCCAAGATTACGCTGCGCCCCACCACGACGGCGTGCTTGCCCTCGATGGGGATATTGTAAGCGTCGAGCAGGGTGATAATTCCCAGCGGGGTGCACGCGCCGAAAGCAGGTTCGCCTGTGAGCAGCGCGCCCAGCGAGGTGGGGGTAATGCCGTCCACATCCTTGCGCGGGTCTAAACGACGCAGGAGCGCCGCTTCGTCCAACGGCGACGGGACGGGATGTTGAATCAGCACGCCGTGCACGCTCGGATCGGCGTTCCAAGCCTCGATTTGCGCCTCCAGCTCCGATTGCGAGGCGTTGGCAGGGTAATGGCGCACGAGGGAGCGGATGCCCACCGACTCGCACGCTTTCGCCTTCGTGCGCACATAGGTATGTGAGGCGGGGTCATCGCCCACCAGCATTACGGCAAGGCAGGGAACAACGCCTCGCTCGCGCAAGGCGGCGACGCGCCCCTTCAAGCCTTCACGGATCCCCCGTGCCACCGCCTTACCGTCCAGCAACAGCGCGTGCGTGTCGGGTACAAAGGTGCGTGGAAGAGCCTCCATCGCAGGGATTATACCTCTGTACGCGCTACAGGTTCGCCAACCGTTCGAAGATCCGCGCGTAGCAGCGCACAAGCTGCTTGAGGCTCTCGATGTGGATGCGCTCGTTCGCCTGATGGGCTTCGCCGTCGCCTTCGAACGCGGCACCAATCGCCACGAGGTTGGGCATCGTGCGGGCATAAGTGCCGCCGCCCATCGTGGTCGGCTGCGTCTCGTAGTCGCCCGTTTCCTCGCGGTAGACCTGCAGAATCGCCTGCAGGAAGGGGGTATCGGGCGGGATATAGAGCGGTGGGGTGTGGCGTACCTCGCTCAGGGCGAACCCTGTTTGCTCCAGCGTCGGCTGGAGACGCTCCGTGAGCGCCTCCAGCGACCATGTCACGGGGTAGCGGATATTGAACACGCACCGCACGCGCTTGCCGTCGTAGTCGAACACGCCGAGGTTGCTGGTGAGGGCACCTGATGGCTCATCGGCGTGCGCGATGCCCAGCGCTGCGCCGTCCAGCGATTCCGCCCACTGCAGCACGGTGTGCAGCCACTGCTCGTTGTCGGGCAGGTTCAGCGGCTCGATGGCTCTCAGGAGGCGTGCCACAGCGTTGACCCCGCTTTCGGGATGGCTGCCATGCGCCGATTTGCCCCTCGCGACCGCGCGCCAACCTGCTGGTTCGGACAGCCATTCCACGCCCTCGACGCTTATGGGCGGTTGCAGTGGGATATTGATGAGTGCCTCGGCGCGGTCGGGAACCATGTTGTGGCGCTCGCCACCGCGCGCCCAGACCACGCGCACGCCCTCGGTCGGCTCAACAGGCTTTTCCAAATACAGGTTGGCAATCCCTTTCTCGCCGTAGATGAAGGGCCAGCCTGCGTCGGGGCTAACCCCCCACACGGGACGCTCTGGCTCTTTTTCCAAGTAGTAGTGCATGCATTCCCAGCGGCTCTCCTCGTCGCAGCCGATGATGAGGCGCACGCGCCGCCTGAGCGGGACGCTGAGTTCTTTGAGGGCGCGTAGCGCGTAGATGCTGGCTAAGGTCGCGCCTTTGTTGTCCGTTGCGCCGCGAGCGTAGATGTAGCCGTCGTGGATTTCAGCGCCGAAGGGGGGATAGCTCCAGTCGTTGCCTGCGGGCACGACATCGATGTGGCTTAGCGAGGCGACCATTTCCGCGCCGTCGCCCAGCGTCATATCGCATGCGTAGCCGTCGAAGTCGCGCGGGTTCAGCCCGAATCGCTGTCCCAGCTCCAGAACCACATCCAGCGCCTCGCGCACCCCCTTGCCGAACGGCGCGTTCGGGGCGCGCTCCGCGTCGTTGCGCACGCTCGGCGCACGCAACAACCTCTGAAAATCGCCAATCATCTCCTCAGCGTGGGCTTCGACCCACTGAATCAGCGCCTCACGGTTCATAGCGCGTTTCTCGTTCGCGCTGGAGCAGCAAAGTCCTGCGTTTCGGAGGTCATCAAGTCGGGACGCAGGACGCGCGGGTCGGGTTGGGACGCTTTCGCTCTAAAGCGGCTCGTAGCACAGCCACACGGGGCAGGGCGCGTGCTTCATCACATACGCGACTACGCCTATACCCAGAGGGTTCTCCATCGGCAGCAACTTGCGGTGGTCTGTCATCACCATCAGGTCGGCTTCCACTTCTTCGGCTTCGCTGACCAGCCCTTGCCCCACTTCACGCGCCTGCACCAAATCGGCAGCGATGACGACCCCCTCTTCCTGCGCGAGGCGCTCTGCTTCCAGCAACATCTGCTCCGCCTCATGCACGCCCGGCGGTTCGGGCGTATCCACCTCATGCGCGTAGCTCACCACCAGCACATACACCAGGCGCAGCGTGCTGCGCGTGTGCTTCGCAAACCGACAGAGCCAGCGCAGCACGCGCTTGTCATGCTCACTGCCCCGATACGCCATCAGAATCGTTCGCATCGCTATCGCTCCAAGAAGTAGCGCACGGTGGCGACCACCACCTTCGGCTTCTTCATCAGCGCAAGGCGCAAAATCCATGCCGACTGGTTATGCAAAAGGTGATGCCACCACTTACGCGGATAGAATTCGGGGATAATCACCGTCACCTGATCCAGCTGCTCTTGCTCGATCAGTTCGTCGATGTAGTCTTCGATGGGCTCGACGAGCGAGCGGTGCTCGGAGTCGATGATTTTGAGGGGGATGTCGGGCACGAAGGTTTGCCATTCCCGTTGCATTTTTTCGGCGGCGGGGGTCACAAGGCGCAGTTCGGTCTCTTCGTCTTTGGTGCGTTTCAGCACGCGCCGATAGACGGCGGGCGGGCGCGGGTCGACATTGATGTGCAGCGCCACAATCTCATCAGGGTGCACCAGCGTGCGGGCGTAGTCCAGCGCTTTCAGCACGCCTTGATGCACGCCGGGGGTGAGTACCACCACTTTATGGCGCATCGGGCGCGGCTCGGCGGGTCTTGGCTTAAGCTGCTCCTTGAGGGTCATGTAATGCTCATGCACTTTGAACAGCATGAACATCAGCACCCCGATAGAAAGGAGGGTGATCCATGCGCCGTAGCGGAAGTTTGCCACGAGCTGTGTCATAAACACCACTCCCGTGGTGAACGCGCCGAAACCGCTAATCAGCATCCCGACACGCCAGTGCGGGGGCTTTAGGCGGGCAAAGCGACGCGCCATCCCCGCCTGCGAGAGCGTGAACCCGATAAACACGCCCACTGCATACAGCGGAATCAGCGAGTGCGTATCCCCGCGAAAGTAGATAATCAGCAGCGCAGAGAGCAGTCCCAGCAAGATAATGCCGTTGTTGAACACCAATCGGTCGCCTAAGTTCGCAAGCTGGCGCGGTGCGAAACGAGCGTTTGCCAGCACCGACGACAAGCGCGGGAAGTCCATATATGCTGTGTTCGCTGCCAAAATCAAAATCAGGGTCGTGGCGACCTGCACGAGGTAGTAGAACCATTCGAAAGGCGTGCCCGCCAGCACCGTGCGCGCAAGGCGCGAGGTGAGCGTCTCCACAATCTCGCCCTGTTCGTTCTTGACGGGCAGCACATGGAAATAGGAGGCGGTGTAGGTGATGCCCAGCACCAGCCCCGCGAGAATCAATGCCATCAGCAAAAGAGTCAGGGCGGCGTTGCGCGATTCGGGTGATTTGAAAGCGGCTACCCCATCGGAAATCGCCTCAACGCCTGTCAGTGCCGAACAGCCACGCGCAAAGGCGGTCAGGATTACCAGCAGGCTCAGTGCCTGCGCACCCTCGCCGTAGGGAGGGTAAGGAGCAGGCTCGATATCCCCTGCAAAGCCGCGCGCCAAGCCCACCAAGATTAATATCGCGAAGGTTAGCACAAAACCGTAGGTCGGCGGCGCGAAGACCAGCCCCGACTCGCGCACGCCGCGCAGATTAATGAGGGTCATCAGCGTGATGAAGAGGACGCACAGCGCGACACGATACGGAAGGAGGGCAGGGAACGCCGAGATAATCGCGTTCACGCCCGCCGCGATGCTCACGGCTACCGTGAGCACATAGCCTACCAGAAGCGCGGACGCCGCCAGCACCCCCCAGAACTCGCCCAGATTCTCGCGCGACACAATAAACGCCCCGCCACCCTGCGGATAGGCGTACACCGTCTGGCGATATGAGAACACAACAATAAACAGCAGTGCCACCACCGCCAGCGAGATAGGAAACGCAAGACGCAGGGCTTCCTCACCAGCCGACCACAGCACCAGCATCATCTCTTCAGTGGCGTAGGCGGAGGACGAAAGCGCGTCGGAAGCGAACACGGGTAGGGCTAAAAGCACGGGCAGTCGCTCATGGCGCACCCGCCGCGTCGATAACACAGGACCGATTAACAACCGCCAGACTCTGCCCAGCATTCAGACCTTCGGGGAGAAAGTATACCCGCTGTGCGCTCGGAGCCACGCCTGCGCATAACGGTAATCCTCTTCCGTGTCTACATCGTAGGCGAGTTCAGGGGCGGCGTTCAGATTGAAGTGGAGACGCGCCTGCAGCAAGCGTTCCGCCAACGGAGGCAAGCTGCTCAAGGCGAGTCGTCCCGTGAGGAACCGCGCGGCAAGAGGCGCGCCCGTCGTCATCAGGTGATAGTGAAACGCGCGTGTGAGCATCAGCGCAACCCGCCCTGCCGATTTCCGCACCCGCGCCAGACGGTGGAGCAGGGGCGCTTGCGCTTCCAGAAAACGAACGCGCAACACGCTCACGGATGAGCTGAGGAAGCGTCCCTCAGCGAACTGGAGCGCGGTGTAGGGCGCGCCAGGGAACATTCGCCTAAACTCCGCTTCGGGGGTCCACCCCATCACTACATCGGCTTCAGGTGGTGCAGCCCGCACGAACTCGCAGATTGCCGCGCCCGTGAGCATCGGTAAATCCACCGCGCAGTGGAGAAACTGCGACTCGGATGACAGCCCCAGCCGCTCCACGCCACGCAACAGATTATCGACAGGGTCTTCTCCCTCAGCCGTGAAGAGGATCTCTATTCCCTGCGGTTTCAGTGCGTGTAGCAAGAGTTCCGAACCGACAACCGCGATACGCTCCACGCCGCCGCGCTGCAGAGCGTTCAGTACACGCAGGATGAGAGTTTCGCCTTCAAATTGCATCAGCCCCTTGACAGCGTGTCCTGCTACTTCTGTGAGCGACGCGGGCGCGCGTCCCCCTGCGATCAACACTGCATCCATCATGCAGATTATGACCGACTCACGACGCCTGTGTGGTAGGGACTTTAGTCCTATTTTAGGGTTATCGGGGCAGCTTGGACATTCCTGTCCAAGCACACTTCGTCGGCGGGAATGCTTTCCGACGCCCAAACGGGTGCGACGACATTCCTGTCGTCGCAGGTTTTATCGGCAGGGACACTTTGCGACGCCCAAACGG
>CALAMM010000203.1 GCA_937925775.1 uncultured Fimbriimonadales bacterium | reverse complement strand
ACCAGCGGATGTTTCTCCATCGCCTCGTTGAGCGCCATGCCCGATTTGACATCTTTGCGCAGGGCTTCGAGCGCATTTTTGAGCGCGGCGTCTTTGGTTTGCGCGTGTAGGATGTCCAGACAGCGCAGGATGGGGATGCCCGCGTCGATCATCGTGGCGAACTGGCGGGTGAAGAGCACCAACGCCTGCAGCTTGGGCTTTTTGGACTTGCCCAGCCCACTAAAGAGTTTAGTCTTTTCGCGCTGTCGTTCCACGCGCACGACATGCAGCCCCTGCTCGTGCAGCTTTGCCAGCACGAGCTGCTCGTTATCGGCTTCGATAGAGCCTTTGAGCGTGCGTCCCTTATTGTCGACGGCTTCGTATTCGAACAACGGCATCGTATCGCCTCCTTATGCCGCTTTGAGCAGCTGTTGGAAGTTCTCGCGGTCCATCGCGCGGTTCACGGCTTCTTCGTAGGTGATGTAGCCGTTGCGGTGCAGGTCGGCTAACGCGCGATCCATCGTGATCATGCCCTGCCCTGAGTGGGTCTCCATAATCGAGTAAATCTGGTGGGTTTTGCCCTCGCGGATAAGGTTGCGGATGGCGGCGTTGGCGAGCATCACTTCGATCGCCGCCACGCGCCCGCCCCCAATCATCGGGATGAGCTGCTGCGCGAACACGGCTTCAATCGTGTTGGCAAGCAGCACGCGAATCTGCTCCTGCTGGTGAGGCGGGAACACATCGATGATTCGGTCAATGGTCTGTGGCGCGTTGCGCGTGTGGAGCGTAGCAAACACCAAGTGCCCCGTCTCGGCGAGGGTAAGCGCCGCTTGGATGGTCTCCAAGTCGCGCATCTCGCCAATCAGGATCACATCGGGGTCTTCACGCAGCACGGCGCGGAGCGCATTATGAAAGCTCTCCGTGTCGGAATGCACCTCGCGCTGGTTCACCATCGCCCGCTTGTGCTGATGCACATACTCAATCGGGTCTTCAATCGTCATAATGTGGCACGGGCGCGTCTGGTTGATGAGGTCGATCATACACGCCAGCGAGGTGGACTTACCAGAGCCTGTGGGACCTGTGACCAGCACTAATCCGCTGTGTTTTTTGACCACTTCGTAGATGACGCTGGGTAGGCGCAGCGACTCGATGGAGGGAATCCGCGACGGTATCACGCGCATCGCCGCTGCCACCGCACCCTTTTGCATATACACATTGAAGCGGAACCGCGCCACATCTTTCACGGTGTAGGCGAAGTCCAACTCGTGGTGGCGTTCGAACTGCTCCAGTTGCTGGTCGTTGAGCGCCTCGTAGATGAGGCGTCGGGTGTCGTGCGGGGTGAGTGGCTGATAGGGCAACGGCGTCAAGTGTCCATTCAGGCGGATGGTGGGCGGTAGCCCCACTGTGATGTGCAGGTCGGAGCCACCGCGCTCCACGCACTGCCTGAGTAAGTCGTCGATAGTGATCTCCTCAACAGACTGCTCCTCGCCCGCAATCTGCAAAGTAACATCGGCAGCGTCGGAGGGTGTCGGTTCCTCGTCCTCCGCCGCTTCCAGCCCAACCAGTTTGCGCCAGTCGAAGTGCTGCTCCATAACTATCCCCCTCGGAAGGTTTCGAGCCGAGTGTATTTTGGGCAGGGGGTGGGAAAAACTTTACTGGCAATTTGCGGGGCAACAGGGTATCCTATAGATTGAGTGCAGGCGAAGCTGCCCAATCAGAGGAGGAACCTATGAGCGAGAAGGACATTATTCCCTATCGCCCTGGCTTAGAGGGCGTGACGGCGGGCATTAGCGCTATCTCGGATGTGATTGCTGCCGAGAACCGGTTAATCTATCGTGGCTACGATATTCGCGACTTGGCCAAGCACTGCACCTTTGAAGAAGTCGCCTATCTGATCCTGATGGGGCAGTTGCCCACGCGCGCGCAGCTCGAGCAGTTCGACGCGCAGTTGAAGTCGCAGCGTGAGTTGCCAGACGAGGTGTACGCGGTGTTGCGCGCTCTCCCGCGCGGCGGCAACTTGATGGCGGCGCTCCAAGCGGGCGTAGCGACGCTCGGCATGCTCGACCCCACCGCCGATGACCACTCCCACGAGGCAAACCTCAAAAAAGCCATTCGTCTCACGGCGAGCATGGCGACGCTGGTCGCGAACGGCTACCGTATCCTACAGGGGCAATCGCCTGTCAACCCCAATCCGAACCTGGGGCACGCGGCGAACTTTCTCTACATGCTGTTTGAACGCGAGCCAGAGCCGCTGCACGCGGAGGTGATGAACCTGACCTTCATCCTCTATGCCGAGCACGGCTACAACGCCTCCACCTTCGCCGCGCATGTGATCGCCTCTACACTGGCGGACATCTATTCGGCGGTGGTAGGCGCGATTGGCGCCCTGCGCGGCTCGCTCCACGGCGGCGCGAACGAGGCCGCGATGGAAGCAATGCTCGAAATCGGCACCCCCGACCGCGCGGAAGCGTGGGTAATGGAAAAACTCGCCCAAAAAGCCCGCATCATGGGGTTCGGCCATCGCGAATATAAGACAGGCGACACCCGCGCCGTAATCCTGAAGGAGTATGTGCGCCGAGTCGCGGAGCAAACGGGGCGCATGGACATCTACCAGATTCAGGACATTATGGAGCGCGTGATGCTCCGCGAGAAGAACCTCTATCCGAATGTGGACTTCCCCGCGGCGGCGCTGTATTACATGATGGGCATCCCCATCCCGCTTTACACGCCGATTTTCGCCGCAGCGCGCATCGTGGGCTGGTCAGCGCATGTTATTGAGCAACATGACAACAACCGCTTGATACGCCCGCGCAGCGATTACAGCGGCCCGCGCGACCTGCCGTTCGTGCCGCTGGATCAGCGCGGCTAACCTTTGTGCAGCACGGATATTCCTGTCTGCGCTATCGAGGCGCGGAGTTTAGCCCAGTCTCTGGGTGCGACGACAAGAATGTCGTCGCACCCAGAGCGCGAACCCAACCCCGCGCGACGGCAAGAATGTCGTCGCACCAAGTTCGGTGTGCGCACCTGCCATCTCCCGTCTGTGCTACGAGGTACGCTGTTTTGACCACAGCTCCAGCATTTCCAACGCGCGGTCGCGGCTCTTGTCGATTGGCTCTTGCGGGAAGGGATAGGTCTTGCCCAACACTACGCCCGCCTGCTTCAACACCTCGTCGGGAGCCTCCCAGGGCGCGTGGAGGTACTCCGTCGGCAGGTTCGCCAGTTCGGGAACCCACTGGCGCACATACACGCCGTCAGGGTCAAACTTGCGCCCCTGAATCACGGGATTAAAGACGCGGAAGTAGGGCGCGGCGTCCGCACCGCAGCCTGCAGTCCACTGCCAGCCCAGCACATTGCTCGCAGGGTCGGCATCTACCAGTGTGTCCCAGAACCACGCTTCCCCCAGACGCCAGTGAAGGAGCAGGTTCTTGGTGAGCCATGAGGCGACAATCATCCGCACCCGATTGTGCATCCAACCGATACGCCAGAGCTGGCGCATGCCCGCGTCCACCATCGGGATACCCGTGCGCCCTTTCGTCCACGCTCTGAAGGCAGGGGTTTTCTCCTCCACCCATGGGAAGGTATCGAACTCGCTACGCAGGGCGCGCTCCTGCGTGTGGGGGTGGTGGTAGAGAATGTGATATCCAAACTCGCGCCAGCCCAACTCGCGCAGGAAATGCTCCACACCTTTCGTCCAGTTGCCGCGGCTGTGGCGCAAGGTGGCGTGCCAAATCTGGCGCGGGCTGATCTCACCGTGATGCAGGTGGGGCGAGAGGCGCGAAGTAGCATCTAAATCGGGGCGGTCGCGCAAGGCGTGGTAGTGTTCCACCGCATGGCGCAGGAACCAATCCAGCCGCCGCTGCGCCGCCACCTCGCCGACCTGCCAAGTTTCACGAAAGCCCGCCGCCCAGTCGATTTTCGGCAGCAACTCCAGCGACTCCAGCGGCTCAGAAGCAGGCAGACTATCGGGTGCATGCAGCGTTTCGGGTTCAGGCAACGGCTCCGGCACCTCCACTACCTGCAGCATCCGCTTCCAGAACGGCGTAAACACTGTGTAGGGCTGACCAGAGTCGGTGCGCACAGCGTCGGGGTCGTGGAGCAAGTAGCATGGGAACTCGCGCACCTCGAGCCCGCGTTGCTGAAAGGTCCTGCGGATACGCTTGTCGCGCTCCTGCAGCTGCGGCTCGTAGCGCGTATTCCAGTAGAGCGCGTCCGCACCTGTCTCGGTTAGGATTTGTTCCAGCACGGGCAGACTCTGGGGAGCGCGACGGATGACAAGCCTCAGCCCGCGTCGCTGGAGCGACTGATCGAGCGCGTGCAGGGAGTGGTGCAGCCACCACTTTCGCGCCGCGCCTGGCGCACGGCTACCTTGCTCTTCGGGCGCGTAGATGTAGATGGGCACAATCGCGCCCCGCCGCGCCGCCTCATACAGCGCGGGATTGTCCGATAAACGCAGGTCGTGATGAAACCAAACAACGGTCGTTTTCATAGTGCTTCCCCATAGGACACCTATTCGTTCTTACGATTATACCGTTTCTACCCCGTTAGGCGTTTCTGAAGTCGCTGGATGCCCAGCGCTTTCCCCGTAGCGCGGTCTAAGTCGAGGAGGATGGCGCAGACGACCGCCTCCCCTTTAGCAACCTCGCTTTTGGCAGGCATCCCGGTCAGGAATCGGCGGATTGACGGCTCCAGCTCCATGCCGATGGATGAATGCAGTGCGCCGCACATGCCCGCGTCCGTGATGAACGCCGTACCCTTGGGCAGGATGCGTTCGTCTGCGGTCTGCACATGCGTATGCGTGCCCACCACAGCACTCGCACGCCCATCCACATAGTAGGCGAAGCAGGCTTTTTCCGAAGTCGCCTCCCCGTGAAAGTCCACGAACACAAACGGCGTGTCCAGCTGCTCGACGATTTCGTCGAACTTGCGGAAGGGGCAGTCGGCGTTGTCCATAAACACGCGCCCCGCCAGCGAAATCACCGCTAACTGCCGATCCAGCACTTCCAGTACCGTGTAGCCTTTGCCGGGCGACAGGGGCGAATAGTTCGCTGGGCGC
>CALAMM010000202.1 GCA_937925775.1 uncultured Fimbriimonadales bacterium | reverse complement strand
GGGGCGAGCGTGGCGCACTGTCCGCGCTCCAACGCGCGACTGCTCACGGGGATTGCGCCTGTGTATGCGATGCGACGGCTTGGCATCCCTGTGGTGCTGGGCACGGACAGCGCGGTCAGCGCGGGCAGCTTGGATATCTGGGAGGAGTTGCGGTTCGCGGCGTTGGCGCAGCGTGCGGCGAGCTACGCGGCGCAGCCCTCGTGGCGCGATTGGGTCGGCATGCTGACGCTGGAGGGGGCGCGCGTGTTCGGCGTCGACGCGCAGGTCGGCTCGCTGGAGGTGGGCAAACGCGCCGATATTATCGCCGTGCGCACGCATCGGCTCGCGTTTACGAGCATGCCCGACCCCTACGCCGCGCTGGTGCTGGCGGCTCGCAGCGAGGATGTTGCACTGACGATGGTGGACGGGCGCGTTCTCTATCGCGACGGCGCGTTCACGACGCTCGCACCCGACGCTTCGCGTGCAGAGACGCTACGCATCCTGCAGGGCGCCGCGCTTGGCTAAACTGGGGAGCATTCTGTGCGGCTTGGACACCCCTGTCCAAGCATGCTTACTCGGCGGGGACGCCGACACCAAGTTCCTCAAATGCGAAAACGCCCCGCCCCACACGCGGGGAGACAAAGCGGGTGAGCGTACAACTTTTGCCTTCACGGGTACATCGGTGCGTGATGGCGCGGCACTGTTTTTGAACCCCCGCGCTTTGCAACGAACAGTGCCCCCTGCTTGCAGGGGGAACCTATCCAAGCGCGGACAGGCATGTCGGTGTCACCCTCGTGGCTTGATTACTGCCCCATCTCCACCTGCAGGGTTTTCTCGTGGGTGTAGAGGGCGAAGCCGGGGGGCGCACCTCTTGGCTTGCGCACATACTTGCGCAGGGTGTAGTCCACCTCAACGATGCGGGCGTGCCGATCTGCACTATGCTGGGCTGCCAGTCGGGCGGCGAACTCCAGTGTGCTTTTGGGCGTGCGCTGAGGCTGATTGCCCGTCCGAATCACCACATGGGCGCCTGTGCCCGTGCGCACATGGAGCCACCAGTCGTTCGGTTTGGCGATGCGGGTGAGCAGGAAATCGTTCGCCTGCGCGTTCTCACCGACCAGCACCTGATAGCCGTCGGGGCTGAGGTAGACGCGGATTTTATGTCCTTCAAACGGGTCTTTTTCGGGGCGTTTCGCGGGCATGGCGGAAGGCGTCTCACGCAGCCAGCCGTGCGTTTTCGCTTGTTCGTGTAGCTGGCGGAGCGTCGCCTCGTCAGGTTCCTGCTCCGCTGTAAGGAGCGCGTGCTGGATTAGGGCGATTTCCTCTTGCAGGCGTTCGAGACGGCTCTGGAGGTCGGTTCGGCTCTCGCGGGCGCGGCGCGCCTTCTGAAAGTAGCGCTCGGCGTTCTCGATGACAGTCTTGTTGGGGTCGATAGGGATTTCGAGAGTGGGCATATCGGGTTGCGTATAGTCGGGGGCGTGCAGGGTGGTTGCGCCTGCAGGCAGGGTATGCCCATATGCTAAGATAAGCTCGCCGTACAGTCGCCATCGGTCTGCCTGCTGGCTGTCTTGCAGGGCGCGGTGCAGCTCGTCGGCGGCGCGCTGGCGCGCTGCCAGCGCACGGCGCAGGTTCGGCAGCAGGCTCTGGCGCAGGGCTTCCACGCGCACGCGCGCTATCCGCTCGGAAAACGCCTGCTCCCACGCGGTGTTGACACTCGCGCGTGCGTGCTGCCACTCCGCTGGGAACTGCAGGCTACGGAACGGATACGCACCGAGCAGCTGATGGGTTTGCGGGTCGCGAACCGCCACAGGCTCCCACGCACCCGCGCGCAGCCGATGCGCCCACTCCAAAATGCCGTCCAGACCCTGCGTCTGGGCAATTGCTTCCAACTCGCCTGCGGTGAATCGGCTCAACCCCTCAAGATATGCCTGCCAATCGCGCGTCGCCCCCATTTCCCGCCACAGCGCCCGCCAATCGTCGTCGGACATCGTCAGCGGGTTCAGCAGCCCTGCAATGCGCGTCGGGGGCAACCGATAGGGATCACCCGCGCGAATGGGACGCGCCTCGCTCTGACGCGGTGAGACCCACTTCATCGCGCTACGAATCGTTCCCGTAGGCTCCACCAAAATAATGTTCGAGTGTTTGCCCATCAGCTCCACCATCAGCCGATAGACACCCTCGCGCGTTTGAATCTCGATTTGTACAATCCGATCGAATCCCACCAACTGCATGCTGCGGATAACGCCGCCGTCAATATGTTTGCGCAGGCTCTGGAGAAATGGCGGCGGCGTGGGCGCGTTGGGCACCTTGGAGCTGATACAGTGCATACGGGCGTGTTGGGCATCGGCGGAGAGGAGCAAGCGATGCTCCACACGATGGGCGTAGATGTGGAGTACGAGGGTCAGCGCGTCGGGCTGGCGGATCTCTTGAATCCGCCCGCCCGTGAAAAAGCCGCGCTCCTGCAACACGGCATAGAGACTCAGGCTGTCAAAAGGAATCGGTTTCCGCACGGGCGGTTCCCCTCACGCTTCAGTTGGGTTCACCGCGGTGAACGCACATTACCGAAGCAGGTTCGGATCTGTCGCACGCTGCTCGCGAATTCGTTGCTTGGGCTTAGATTGCGCTTTGAGTTCAGCCAGCAGGGCGTCATATTCGGCGCGGTCAACGGGGAGGGAAACGGGCTTTTGACGCTTGCTGGAAAGGTAAAGCGCGTTGATAATCTCCACCGTGCCCAATCCTTCCTCGCCAGGGGCGACGAGTGGCTCATCGTATAGGATGGCACGGGCAAAGTTCTGAATCAGCGCTGGTTGCCCTTCTAACATCCCCTCCGATTTCGGCGGGATAGGTGGCTCGATGCGCTCTGCGGGGATGCTGTCCCACATCCCCGTTGCTTCATAGGTGAACTGGCGGATTGGGTGCTGGAGTTTCCAGACCTGAAGCTCGCCGTCTTGCAAGCGCAGTTTGCCCTCATCGCCGCAGATTTCAATCAGGTTCTCGCCAGGCTCCTCGTTCGTGGTGGCGTAGAGGTAGCCGTGTGCGCCGTTGGGGTACTCGATGAGCGCGAAGGCTTCGTCTTCGGTTTCAATCTCGTGCAGGGCGGCGCGGGTCTGTCCCCAGACGCGGCTTGGTAAGCCGCCGAACCAGAGCCAGAGGTCGATAAAGTGGGGCGCCTGATTAATCAGCACGCCGCCGCCCTCGCCTGCCCAAGTGGCGCGCCAGCCTCCCGAATCGTAGTACGCCTGCGTGCGGTACCAAGCCGTGATTAGGAGCGTGCGCCGCACCTCGCCCAGCACGCCCTGCTCAATCAACCGCCGCGCCGCCTGCACTTCGGGGCGAAACCGATGTTGATAGCCAATCGCGAACTTCTTGCCCGACCGCCGCGCCGCCGCAATCATACGATCGCCGTCAGAGACCGATACGCACAGCGGTTTCTCCACCAGCACATGCACGCCGTGCTCGAACGCGCTGACCGCGACGGGAGCGTGAGCATAGTGTGGCGTGGCAATAATCACAGCGTCCACCAGTCCGCTCTGGAACATCGCCTCGTGGCTGGTAAAGTAAGGGACGCCGAACTGCTCGCTCGCTGCTTGCGCCCGATCCGCGTGCGTGTCGCACACAGCAGCAAGTGCTGCCTCTGGCACACGCTCCTGCACGAAGCGGCAGTGCCCTAAGCCCATGCCGCCCAATCCCACAACGCCGAATCGCACAACTTGCATATAAGGCGAGATTCGGCAACGAGGGGGCAAACTCCTGCAGGGAGATTGGGGCGCGCTTCCTAACCCCTCACTGCCAGAACTGGGCAACCCGCTGATTGTCTAAACCGCGACGCGACTGTGATCGCGTTTCCTCGTGAACATCCCCAGCAGCACACTCAGCAGCAACATCGCAGAACCCCACCCGAAAAGTTTTGCCGAGTTCGCTGGATTGCCAAAGTCCGTGAACGCCTCATAGAGGGGAGTGAAAATCCATATCGACATCGCAGGGGAGTTTACATAATCCATGAAGAACAAGAGTTGAAGGATGATGGGGAGGGTGATGAGCGTGGTGATTGTGACCAGTGTAAGGGCGCGCGCCCCTACCAAGCTGGAACCGTTGAGCAACACAGAGCAGCATCGCCCAATCGCCCAGAACAGACTCCACATCCCCGTGAAGTAGACCACCGTCGCGATGGTGAACTCCCAAAGCGTGATATCGAAGGCGGCAAGCGTCCCCGTCCAGTAGAGCGAGAGCAGAAACGCGCTCAGGAGAAGTATCCATAGCGTCATCAGAAACGGCAGTGCCCCCGACGGTGCCGCCGTGAACATTTTAGAGAGGCGGAAAACCCCGTCGTTGGGGCACTCCTTGTCGTCATCCTTGCCGAAGGGCGCAATCCATCCTGCCAGCACAAGGAACGGGCTGACACAGAGGAGAATCAACGCTCCTGCGAGAGCAGGGTCCACACCTCTCGCTCCCACCCCGACCAGAGGCGCCGCGTTTAGCAAGGGGATCGCTGTAAGCATCACATATCCTGGCAGCAGCACCAGCAGCTGCCGACGCAAGGAGGGCATCACATCCTTATCGTACAGCCCCACCTTACGCGCCGCGCTGGTCAGCAGAAGGCGCGTGAACAGCAAGCAGAGTACCACGCCCACCAGCCAGCTCGGAAGCCGCCAGCGGATGAGGTTCACCTCTGTGTCGGCAGCAATGAGCGCAGAGAACGGATTCAGCAGCAGAGCGGGAAAGTAGAGGTTCGCCCCTACGCCGCCCCCTGCACCCCCTCCCCCCAGAAACCATCCCATCGAACTCTGAAGAGCAAACAGCACCGAGCTTAGCAGCAGAAACGCCCCCACCCGCAGGTAGCTCCACAGCACCGCCATCGTCGAGTTGCGGGCATAGGCGGAGGTGAACAACGCAATGCCACACAGCACCAGCGTGCTACTTGCCACAATCAGATACGCGCGAAGCAGGTCGCCAAACGAGACCCCACCCAGCAACACACTCACCGCGTTCACAGGCAGCGTCAGCGCAAGCAACAGCACAACAAACGCGAACGACGCCATGAGCTTGCCCGTGAGCAAATGACGCGCCGTGAGCGGCGTGGCGAGCAAGAGGTCAATCGTCTTGCGCTCGCGCTCCAGCGTAATCGCGTTCGCAGTCAGCGCGGGCGCAATCAGCACAATCAAGCTAATCAGCGTGCCCAGCACCGTGTAATAAAAGCCTTTCAGCGCCATCTGCATCTGGAAGGGGTTGCGTAAGTTATCCTCGTTGCTGACCACCCAATCGTAGGCGAGGGCAACAATCAAGATCATAAACGCCAGATACACCGCCTGCAGCAGATATCCGCGCCCCAGACGCACTCGCACGCGCAACTCGCGCCCAATCACTGGGTTCGCCAAAAGCTGCGTGAAACTCCCCACAACATATCTGCGCCAATCCTGTAGCGCCGTGCGAATCACTGCCATCGCAATCGCCCTACCCATAATTTTTCGCTGAGGCGCAGAAGTTCCTGCTCAGCTGCTGGTCGCTGCAACGGCTCGCAGGAGCTGCTTCTCGTTTCGCCCTGCACGGCCTCAATAGGGTGAGACGCTTCCAGCTTACGACGGAACCGAACCACGCTTCCTGCGAACACGCCGATAGTAGCCGTATGCGCCCAGCACAGCCGCCAGCAACACGCCGCCTGTCCACACTGTCTCCCAAAGCGAATCGAACAGCAACGGGACGATAAGCGGAAACAGCGGGATACCCAACCCACTTAGCAGGATGCCTATCACGGCCCAGCCCAAGCCGTTCACACCTGCCCCCAGAGCTGCCATGAGCATGCCAACGCCCATGCCCAGCACGAGACAGGCAATCAGGACGCGGAACAGTATTGGGGCGAAGCCGACATCGCGCTCCACAAGCACGCCTGCTAAAAACGCAGCGGGGATCGCCGCGCCGAATCCCGCCCCACCACCGAACCAGAACACCCACCAATACTGTCCGTCGCGTATCGCCTCAGGATTGCCATAGACCATCACCCCATTGAGTATTTGGGGGTTGGTCAGTGCCCCTGTCAGCAGCGTCAGGACAACACTCAGCAGCACAACCACCCAGCGCGAATAGCCCACATCGTTCATAGTGTGATGATACCTTAGAGGCAATCTAAGAAAGCAAGTGAGATGGGTCGTGCTGCGTAGCGCCCGCGTCTCGCTGGCGAAAAAACGCCAACGCTTTTTTCGAACACCCTCTGACCCTCTTGACAACTGGGCAGCTGTTGGGGTAATATATATAGCGCAAGGTGGCCCCATGGTCTAGCGGTCTAGGACGCCAGGTTCTCATCCTGGAGGACGGGGGTTCGAATCCCCCTGGGGTCACCATTACCTCCCGAACTTCGAACCACATCCCCAAGGGGGGAACCCCACATCTGCCTCGGCGTGCGCTTGACCTCGATACCGCTCACCAATCCCTCTGATACGCCACCCACACGCTGCGCCGTCCGCCGGGCACCCAGCGCGCCAGCTCGGTGCGCACATTGAACAGGTTGTCCACGCGCAGGTTCCATCGGCTGCGGGCATCTTGGCGGTACATCAGGTTCAAGTAGGCGTTCCAGCCGTAGGCGTCGCTGAAGCCCTGTCCGCGTGCGGGGTAGACCAGCACCAGCTGTCCGCTCAATCCATGCTCGGGGTAATACGCGAGGCGTATCACGGCGCGTTCGCGTGCGGGTTTGTAGTCTTCCTCCACGCCGCCCGTGTAGCGCACCTGCATATAGCCTGCGCTCAGCGTCCACTCAGGCGCGAGCTTGACCACTGTGTCCGCC
>CALAMM010000201.1 GCA_937925775.1 uncultured Fimbriimonadales bacterium | reverse complement strand
GCGGCTCAGGGCGTTTTACGGCACGCCGCACTTGGTGGTGGGGCACACGAAGGGGGCGCGGTTGGTGTGTGCGGTGGATTGGCGGTGTTATCCGTGGCGTGAGGAGTATCACCTTGTGCCGCGTGCGGGGGTGCAAGTGGACTGGTCGGCGTTGGAGCGTTATTTGAACAGTGAGCGGGTGCAGGGGTATCTGCAGTCGTTGTATCGCGACCTGACGCCGCATTTGACCAAGACGATGCTGGAGCGCGTGCCTATACCGATGGCACACTCTAACTGAGCCTCTCTTGCGACTGCTTTCGGCGCAGGAGGGACTTTTTCGCCGCGCACCCTGCGGTAGGGGAGGCGGGCGCGATTATTCCCAAAGGTTCAACTCCAACTCCGCAAACACGGCGTCGCGCTGGAGGCTCTCTTGGTACACGCGGGTTAGCTCGGGGCTGGGCACCTCGCCGTTCGCCAGCATCTCCACCAGTGTAGCGATGCTCTCGAAGCGACGCAGGTGGTCGGCGAGGCGGGTTTCGGCATAGTCGCGTGCCGTGCCAGTGGTGATGAGGAATGTCCAGTCGGAGGCTTGCGCCAGCAGCAGCTCGCGTGCAAGCTGTTGCAGATAGGGCTGCAGATTGGTGCAGGCACGGTGGCGCTGGAGCAGGCTCAAGAAGCGTGCCTCTGCTCGATAGAGGGCGTCCCACACCCAGAGCGTGTTCTCGTTGAGCCAGATTAGGTGTGAGCCGCCCTCGCCCCACGAGCCTTCAGGAAGGAACACGACCTCCTTGGGGGGGAACTTCTGCAGGTACTCGCTGCCCGTGAGCATCTCGATGTCGGGGTCGGCAGCAAGGCGGCTAATCACGCAGTAAAGCCACTCAGGTCCCTCACGCCACCAGTGTCCGAACAGCTCGGTATCGTACATTGAGACCACCACGCCGGGCGCGCCTGTCGCTTGGTAGTGTGCCCAGAGTGTTTGCTTGAGTAGGCTGATGAAATGGTCGGCGTGCGCTTGCACGGCTTCGAAGGCGTCATAGGGCACATAGGGCTGTTTCGCGCCGAGGTCGGCTTTGTTCTCGCTCACGCGCCAGTAGCGCAAGCGTCCGGGGTAGCGCATTTTGTGGAACTCCAGGTAGCGTGCATCGCCAGGGTAGCCATGCTCGCCGCTCCAGACCTGGAGGGTGGTGGCGGGGTCGCGAGCGAACACAGCCAGCGGCGCGGGCGCAGGCACGCGGTAAGCGCGATAGGGCGTGCGCTCAGCCTGCTCCGCGCGGTAGTGCGCCGCGAACTGCTCGTAAATCTGGCGCAGCGCGGGGAACCGATCCCAGTAGGTGCCCAGCGGCGTTCCACCGCGCAGCATGTGCGTGTCCACAAAAAAGTAGCCGATACCTGCTTCACTGAGGAACTGTTCGATGCCTGCGCGTTCGGCGGCAGGTAATATCTCTTGAGCGGTCGGCGGCAACCAGCGGTAGGCAGGTCGGTAGGCGCATTCAGGGAGCCAGAAGCCGCGCGGCACACGCCCGAAATGCTTCTGGTAGGTTCGCACGCCCAGCTGCACCTGCGCTCGCACGCACTCATCGCGTCCAATCAGCGGCAGGTAGCCGTGTGTCGCTGCGCTGGTCGCGATCTCAATCAGCCCTGCGTCTTGAAACTGCCGAAACGCGCCGAGGAGATCGCCACCGAGTTGGTCATAGCGCGACCGCTGCGCGGCGAAATATGTCTGCCAGAGATACGCCAACCCCGCCATCCAGCGTTCGCCACGCTGTAGGAAATAGCGGGTATCGTCCTGCGCAGCGGCGATTTTGGCGTCCATGTAGGCGCGGGCTTCCGCCTGAAACTCGGCGTCGGCGAGCTGCTCCTGCAGAATCGGCGTGAAACTGATGGTATAGCGGGCGGGGATGCCTCGCTGCTGCAAGCGGTTCGTCAGGTCATACAGGGGGAGGTAGCACTCCACGAGACTCTCACTGAGCCAGTCGGTTCCGTGAGGCGATTTGCCGTGCGATAACACATAGGGGATGTGCGTGTGCAGCACCAGCATCCAGTAGCCCAGCGGTCGCGCCATAGTACAGCAGTATACCTTGAGCAGGTCTCTGCGAGGAGGTACACTTACGCTATGCGACGCGCCTCGTTTGGATGGATAGCGGTGTTGACGCTACTTTGGAGCGGTCTGCACGCGGTGGCGGACGCGCCGACGCTGTGGGGCATTCCCGTGAGCGAGTATGCCCAGCGCCGCGCTCAGCTGAGTAAGATGTTGGAACCCGACCAGATTGCCCTGTTTGCCAGCGAGACCACGCCGCCCACGCGCCTGAAGTTCCGCCAAGAGAGCAACTTTATGTATCTCACGGGTCTGGAAGCCGTCGATAGTGTGTTGGTCATCCTGCCTGTGGGGAGTCCGTTGGGCGCGGAGGCGGTGTTGTTTCTCCCGCGTCAGTCGCGTTTCTCGCGTCTGTTCGATGGGCCGTTGCCTGAGCCGAACGAGCAGACACGCCGTGAGACAGGTATCCAAGACCTTCGGGAGCGAGGGGAGCTGCGCGCGTTCCTTGCAGAGGCGTTGCAGGCGCACCCGCGCGTGCTGTTGAACCGCCCTGCGCGAGCGGCCTTAGCCGATGCGATTCGCGAGGCGAACCCTGAGGCGTCGCTTAGCGGCGTGGAGCGGCTGATGGCGTCGCTGCGCGTGGTGAAATCGCCTGCCGAAATCGCACTGATGCGCAAGGCGATTGAGGCGAGCATTGCGGGGCATCGTGCCCTCGCGCAACGCCTCGCGCCCGGCGTCTATGAATACGAACTCGAAGGCGCCGCGCAGGACGCCTTCCGACGCCACGGCTCCGAACGCGAGGGCTACCCGATGATTATCGCCTCCGGGCCCAACGCCTGCATCCTGCACTACAACGCCAACAAGCGGCGCGTCGGCGCGAACGAGCTGGTCTTGGTCGATATCGGCGCAGAATACTCCTACTACACCGCTGACCTCACACGCACCTACCCCGCCTCAGGCAAGTTCACACCACGCCAGCGCGAACTCTATATCGCCGTGCTGGACGCAATGAAACACGCCGAGAAGGAGGCGAAACCCGGCATCACCCTCGGGCAACTCCATCAGAAGGTGGTGGCGTTCTTCCGCAACCACCCGCTTCGCGCCAAAGACGAAAACGGCAACGAGCAGACACTGGACCGCTTCTTCGTGCATGGGCTGTGCCATATGCTGGGCATGGATGTGCATGACCTTGACCCGAACATTCCGCTCAAGCCCGGCATGGTGTTTACCATCGAACCGGGCTTGTATATCCCCGCGGAGGGGATCGGCATCCGCATAGAGGACAACTACTTGGTGACTGAGACGGGCGTGGAGAACCTGAGTCGCGCGTTGCCGCGCGAGCCGAACGAGGTAGAGCGGATGGTGCGCTCGGGTAGGGCGCGCCGTTAGCCAGCCAACGACGGAGCAGGAAACTCAGCCTGTGCCTTGAATCGTTCGCTTATGCAACGCGCGGAGATAGCACTTTATTACCTGACCTTCGCCACGCTGGAAGAGGCACAGGCGGTCGCCTATGAGCTCCTGCGCCAGAAAATCGCCGTCTGCACAAACTGGTTTCCCATCACCTGCGCCTATCTCTGGGAAGGTGAAATCCATCGGGAGTCGGAGACCGTGCTGATTGTAAAAGCCCGTGCAGGCATGCGCCACTTTATCGAGGAGGTTGTGCGCCAGCATATCGACTACACCCAGTTCATCGGAGAACTGCCCCTTACCGATGTGAATGAGGCGTTTTTGAACTGGTTTTTCCGCGAGATGGTGGAAGATTACTCCAGTTAGGGCGCATCCTCCTCTTCGAAGTCCTCCAAGAGAGTCGGCGTGCCTAGCAGGTATGTCGCCAGCAGGGGCACTTCGCTCACTTCCCCGCTCAACGGGTCGATGAGGGTGATGTTGAGCGTCCATGCACTGTCCCGTTGCAAGGTCAGTCGCTCACTCCATGCGTTGGGCGGCGTGAGTAGGGCGGCGTGATTGCGAGGAGATGTATGTTGGAGGAGCGCAGCGCGCCACAGGGTCAGCGTCTGCGCGATGCGCGTGCGGACTTCCAAGGGCAGGCGGGCAATCTCAAGTGTCGGCGCGGGCGCGTCGGATGGTGGGTTCCAAAACCGCTCGCGTTCTGCAGGTGGGAGGCTCTCCATGATTGCCATAATCAGCCACGCAGCACCGAGGTCATGCGACGATACACTCCTCATAAGCGATTCCGACTTTTCACGGGGATCCCAACTGAAGTGCCAAGGCTCAGAAAGTAGCCAGCGTGCCTGCTCGGCTGACACCTCGCGGTAGAAGCGTTGCCACGCTTCGTAGCTGTAGTTGGAGCTTAGCAGGTCGCGCACGGCAGCGAAGGGATAGTCGCCGACGCGCTCCACGAACGCATTCCAGCAGCGCAGAATCCATACGCCATTGCGTTGCTCCAGCAAGTACGGCGTTTGGCTCGTCTCCAGCCGCTTCGCAAGCGAGTCGCCCTGCCGCTCATAGATCCAGCGGAACACGCCCAGCACTTCCATCACGACCTCCTGTTGATGCTCTTGTGCCCAGCGGTAAGCCACCTCCGCAAGCACAGCCGCTCTAACATGCGGCGCTTTGAGCGGCTGATTCACGGGCGGCTGGCTCGCCAGCTGCTGGTGGCGCGCATACGCCTGCTCGTAAGCACGCGCTAATTCCGCGTCAATTTGGGGCAGTAGTCGCTTTAAGTGCTTAGGCTCCCAACGCACTCGCACCGAGTCATCAATCGTGTTGGCTCCGAATCCCAAGAAATCAGAGATTGGAAGCGCGTTGGGGAACTGATATCTCACAGAAAACCCCCTGCTGTTCCACTCGGCGATGGCTATCAACGGTGTCGGTATCGGCGCGGGCGCGTCCAGCGGAACACGCTTGCCTTCTACATCGTTCAGATGCCAAGCGAGCTGTTCGGGCGGTAGGACGACCGTGTAGTCGCGTTCCAGCACGCCTTGCTCGATAGTTTCCAACACGCTAATCGGCGGGCGCAGTTGGGCAATCAGCGCATCGTGCGCCCAGACCTGCCCATAGAGGATTGCCAACATCCCGACCGAGTGGAGCAGCACCAGCTGCATCGTCTGCTGGTCTGTGGAGACACCGATTTCCCCCATCATTGCTCTGAGCACGCTGAGCGTCGCATCCTGCTCGTCGGTGACCGCACCCTGTGCCCAGTCAAGCAGCTCTTTGGAGAAGCCGAAACTGCTGAGGGGATTCTCCTCCAAGAACTGACGATAGAAACCGAACAGAGTGGGATCGCCTGTGTCGGGGCTGATACCACGCGGAAGGAACTCTGAAAGTCGCTTTTGCATCCGCAAGAACGCCCGCCATTCACGCAGCGCCAACTCCATTGGGAACTTACGGTAGCTCTCGACGAACTGCTTCATTTGGGCTTCAAGCTGTGCCCTATCGGGGAGTTCGGAAGAATCTAAGTCTTCTGTGTAGTTTTCCAGAAGTAGCCTGACCGCCTCCTCGGCGGGCACATTTTTGTCCATCAGCGTTCGGAACATTTGGATGTCGCGCCCGCGTTGTTTTTCGATGTAGGCGGCGAGTTGCTCGCGCCATCGCCGCTCTTTGCGGGCGACTTCGGGGTCGCGCTCCAGCAACCAGCGGTTTTCGGCGTCGCTGATTTTGCGGAAGCGCACATCGAGAGCGGACTCCAGCAGTTCACGCGCCTGTTGCCAGCTGCGCGGTTTGAGGTGGATTACGGCGAGCCGTTGCTGGAGGTCGCGAGCGCACTCCACCGTGCGCCCTTCCACCGACATCCGCTGCGCTATCTCCGCGAACGAGTAGTAGCCCAGTGGGAACTCGACCTGTGCCCAGCTCAGCAGGAAACTCCCCCACAATAGCACCACTGTCAATGCTTTCCGATTCATACACCCTCCTCTCACTCGCCCAGCACCTGCACATGGATTGTACGGGTGCGGGGGCGCGTGTCGAAGTCAATCAGCACAATCTGTTGCCATGCGCCCAGCGTCATGCGTCCGCTGACGATGGGCACAGTTAGCGACGGTCCCAGTAGCGACGCACGGATGTGGGAATGCCCATTATCGTCGCGCCAGCGAGCCTCGTGGGCGTAGGGGGCGTCGCGGGGCGCAATCCGCTCCATCACGGTTTTCAGGTCCTGCTCCAATCCCGATTCGTACTCGATGGTCGTAATCGCTGCGGTGGAGCCGACGACAAATACCGTCGCGATGCCGTTCACGACCCCGCTCTCCAGTATCGCTTGCTCCACCATGCCCGTGATGTCGAGCATGTGGTCGTTGCCCCGCGTGGAGACTGTAAACCGCCCAGAGTAGACCATCAAGGCAATTGTACCCTCTGGCGTTTGGGGCTACTCCTTCCAGCGCAGTTCCTGTTCGGTGATGATGTGTTCGAACAGGGGCTTGCCTGTTTTATCGCACAGGCTGAGCGTGAGTTTGCGCTCCCCGCGTTTGCCTTGCACGCGTATTAGTCCGAAATTGCGTTGTCCGCGCACCCAGGTGCCTGGCACGCGAGCAGGGTTGTTCGCCTCATCGGGATGCCCGTTGGCTGGACCTGCCGTCAGTGGGCTGGCGGTGAGTTCGTAGAAAGGATAGCCGCCTTCCCACTGCACCTTCAGCAGCTCCCCGAAGTGCCGATCGCCTGAGAGGAACAGCACGCCCGTAATCCGCTCGCGCACGATGAAATCGAGCAGCTCCCTTTGCTCGTCGGGGAATAGCCCGAAGCCCTCAAAGTAGACCATCGGATTAATCATCTGTCCGCCGCAGGCGATGATTTTGAAGGTCGCTTCCGACGATTTGAGCGCGTTCTTGAGCCATTCCATCTGTGCCTTCCCCAGCATCCGCTTCTCAGGCGAAGGCGGCAGCGTGTTGGGGGAGCGGTAGGTGCGGTTGTCGAGCATGAAGAACTCCACATCGCCCCATTCGAAGCGGTAGAAGCAGCCGGGCGCATCGGGCAAGCCGTAGCGGATTTGCGGAAAGTAGTCCGCGAACACCTTCAGCGCGACATCCTTCAGGCGGAAACTGCTGTCGGAGTTGTTCGGTCCGAAGTCGTGGTCGTCCCAGATGGCGTAGTGGTGCGTGCTGGCGAGCAGGGGCTGCAGTTCGGGCTGCTGTCGGCTCTTGCGCCAGCGGTGGCGCATGCCCGACTCAGTCAGCCAATCTGGCTCCACATAATACACATTATC
Organism: uncultured Fimbriimonadales bacterium; assembly: GCA_937925775.1. Taxonomy (GTDB): domain Bacteria; phylum Armatimonadota; class Fimbriimonadia; order Fimbriimonadales; family GBS-DC; genus GBS-DC. The sequence goes on along the minus strand of CALAMM010000201.1, from coordinate 1,019 downwards.
GCCCAGCCAGAGCATCAGGTCGGGACGCAGCTGGTGGATCGCTTGAAAAATCGTGTAGTCGCCGCCATAGGGCGCGGTCGGGCGATCGACTTCGGGGTCGTTGAAATAGGCGCAGGAGCCGAAAGCGATCGTGAATTCGGGCGGATCGGTGCGCCAGCGCCAGTGGGGCTGCGTCTGAAACTCCAGTGGGTAATCCCGCTTCACCAGGGCGCCGTCGAGATAGAGCTCATATTCAAAGCGTGTCCCGAACGGCAGGTTCGTGAGCCGAAAGAGCGCGATATGGTCGCCCGCCTTACTGGTGTGAATCGGCTCCGTGAGGCGGCTCGTTTCAGGCTTGCCACGCTGCCAGTAGCGCAGCTGCACGGTCGCCTCGCGTGTGGTCTGCACCCAAATCACCGTCTCGGTCATCTCGGCATAGCCGAGCATAGGGCCTGCACTGAGAAGCGGATGAACCTGCGCGTGCAAAAGAGGAACCAGAACCGCCCAGCACCAAAGCAACAAAAGGAAGCGTCGACTCATCATACAGGGATTATGGCATGGGGGATGTTAAGAGTCTGTTAGAAGCCCCTGCGCATGATTATGCTCCTCGGCTCCGCCTGCGTGTGTGTTCAAGGGGGCAGGCGAGCCGTCGCGGGTGAAAGGGATCGGGAGGGCGTGCTGTCGGCTTTGCAAACAGAGCCAGAGCCTTCCGCCCAACTGGGTTCCCCGCATCTTGGATAAGCTCCAGCATGGCGCGTGGATTAATCCGATACGCGACGCATCAAAGATGAAACGGTACAACAGATTCCGAGACGGAATTGCAGCGTGTTAACATACAAACAAGTATAGAATTATATTCGTGGAAGATAGCCTTAGTTATATTAGAATTGTCGCGAATATTGAAATAGTAATAGCGAGTCAGTTCAACGCTCACGCTTAGCCAGTCACCTGCTGCATAGTTCCAAGTATGGTCGCTTGTGGCTCTCCCGAGCAAGGGTTCTAAAGGTAATGCCCCGCGGGAGTGCACCCCATGAATCGGT
>CALAMM010000200.1 GCA_937925775.1 uncultured Fimbriimonadales bacterium | reverse complement strand
TTGGTTTTGTTTGTTGGGAGCGGAGTTGGGGGGGTTGGTCGTCGGCGGGGACGCCGACGCTACGAGGTTGGGCTTCGTCGGCGAGGACGCCGACGCTACGAGGTTGGGTTCGTCGGCGAGGACGCCGACGCTACGAGGTTGGGTTCGTCGGCGGGGACGCCGACGCTACGAGGTTGGGTTCGTCAGCGAGGACGCCGACGCTACGCGATAGCGTCTTGGCCCTCGCCCAGCAGATGCGCTGTGAACAGATATTGGTGCGCCCAGCCGCTCCACTCGCCGAACCGCTCGTGGAACCAGCTTACCACTTCACGATAGATTTTATCGGTCAGGCTCTTGCCTTTGAACTTGGGTATAAGCCACTCGCTCACCGCCTGCCACATGTGCGTATCGATGGGCACGGCGAGCGGGTTGTCCAGCCCGAATAGCAGCACGCAGTCGGCGACCTTCGCGCCCACGCCGGGCAGCTCCATCAGCGCATGTTTCGCCTCGTTGTAGGGTAGTTTGCGCAGCGACTCCAGCCAGCCCTCGCCACGCTGCTGGAGCGACTGTGCCGCCTCGATGAGATACTTCGCCCGATATCCGAACCCCAGCGCGCGAATGTCCGCCTCGCTCGCGCGGGCAATGCGCTCCACCGTCGGGAAGGCGTAGTAGGTTGTGCCGTTCTCCTGCGCAATCGGCTCGCCGTACCGCTCGCACAGGCGTTCAATCATCCCCGTGATGCGCGGGATGTTATTGGCGGGCGTACACAGGAACGAGAAGAGGCACTCCTCCGCGCTGAGCCAGCGCATCAGGCGCAAGCCCGGCATCGCGTCAATCCACTCCGCCCAGCGCGGGTCGCGCCGCACCAACTCGTAATGCACCACCTTGAGGTCTACCTCCAGCCGAAAGAGGTGTTTGAGGAGCGCCGCGGGGTTCTCGGTCGTGGGCGATAGCACCTGCCAGCGGTTGCCCGATGGCGTCACCCGAAGCATCTGCGCGTCTGCCAGACCAATCCACTGCTCTCCACTTTGTCGCCAACGGAAAACCTGCCCGCTGCGCACGCACAGCGGCAGGTCAAACTCCCACGATGGTACCGAAACTCGCATCGGGAGCAATTCTACCCCCGCATAGGCGTCTTGCGAGCGCGAAATGCAAGGAAAGTTCACCGACCGAACGCTGAGTGGAGCGAATCCTTCGCCCACTACCAGTCGCGCACCTCTGCCGTAAGCACCGCGAAGAGGCTCGGAGCAAGTTCCAATCCCTGCAGGAGTGCAAAAATCAACATATGTCGATTCGCCTATGCCCTGCGCGCCGCTTGGGCTTGGGCAATCAGCGTGCGCGGCGGGATGAACTCCACATCTTCCTCCAGCACTTTGAGCGTCTCGACCGTTGCGTTGGGGGCGTACTCCAGCAGTTTGCCGACAATCGCTTCGGTGGAGCGTTCGGGGGTGGATGCGCCGCTGGTGACGCCGATTACACGCGCCTGCCGAACCCACTCGGGGCGCACCTCCTCTGGCTCCAGCAGCAGGTAGGCGGGCACGCCTTGCGCTTCAGCGACCTCACGCAGGCGGTTCGAGTTGCTACTTGTGCGGCTACCTACCACCAGCACCAAGTCGCTCTGCCGCGCAAGTGCTTTCACGGCGGTCTGGCGGTTCGTGGTCGCGTAGCAGATGTCCTCTTTTTTCGGCTGTTCCAAGTGGGGGAAGCGTCGGCGCAAGACGCTCAGGATTTGGTTCACCTCGTCGACGCTGAGCGTGGTTTGCGTGGCGACGGCGAGCGGGACGCCTGCTGGGGGTTGCACGGTTTCCGCCTCCTCGAGGTTATTGATGAGCGTGATTTGGTTGGGTGCGTGTCCCATACTGCCGATGGCTTCCACATGACCGCGATGCCCGATGTAGAGGATGTGATAGCCTTGCCGTGCGAAGCGCGTGATTTCGCGATGCACCTTGCTCACCAGTGGGCAAGTCGCGTCGATGACATTTAGGCGTCGCGCACGCGCCTGCTCGCGCACGGCGGGGGAGACGCCATGCGCACTGAAGACCACATTCGCGCCCTCAGGCACATCGTCTAAGTCCTCCACGAAAATCACGCCGCGCCGTTCGAACGCGCGCACTACATGCTCGTTATGCACAATCGCGTGGCGCACATAGAGGGGCGCGCCGAACGCCTCCAGCGCGAGCTCGACCACTTCAATTGCATAGGCGACGCCTGCGCAGAAGCCGCGCGGCGCTGCCAGTAGCACCTTCTCCATCGCTTCTAAGTGTACCCGTGCCAAACTCAGAGAGCTCGCTCCTTCTGGCGTATCAGCCACAGGGCGAGCGCGGCGCCCAGCAGGTTGGGCAGGCTGCTGGCGAGCAAGGGGTCCAGCACGCTGCGCCCTAAAATCACCAAGTAGCGCGCCATCACCCAGTAGACGAAGATGATTGCCACACTCAGCGCGAAACCGCTGGCAGGGCTGGAACGCTGCGCCCGCACCCCCAGCGGCGCACCCAGCAACGCGAAAATCAAACTCGCCAACGGCACATTAATCTTGTTATACAGCTCCACCGTGAGCTGGCGTATCTGCGCTTCGTCTGCGCCCTCGCGCCTGAAAAACTCGATCTGCTCGCGCAGCTGCCGAAACGAGCGTTCGTCCACATTTGTCAGCAACGCTTCGATTTGGACAGGGGTGCGTCGGATGGCGATATTGTCTGTCGGCTCGGCGCGGAACACCACGAACGAGGCATACTGCCCCTGCGCGGTGCGGAGCCAGCCATCGTAGAGCGTCCAGTGTGCCTCGCCGTCCCAGCGCGCCCGCGCAGCGTACAGCACCACCTCCGGCTCGCGCCGCGAACCCGTGCTGTACTTAATCAGCGTCAGCTGATACAGTTCCTGCGTTTGCGCGTCGCGCCCGCCTGCCACAATCACATACGAATCCAGCCTGCCCTCGCGAAACTGGGGGAAGCCGAACGCCTGCTGCTCGGTGAGGCGGAGCTGCTCCAAGATAGCCGCTCGAATCTGCGCCGCGCGCTCGGTCGCCCACGGCACCAGCGTCTCGTTGAACGCTATCGCGAAAAGACTCACCACAAGGCTTAGCCAGAACACAGGCGCAAGCACCCGACGCAAACTCACTCCCGCCGCGCGCATCGCTGTAATCTCCCAGTCCGACGAGAGCCGTCCGAACCCCAGCAGCGTCGCCAGCAACATCCCCATCGGCAGCGTGCGCACCGCGATTTGAGGCAAATAGAGCAGCGCCAGCTCAATCACCAAGCCCAAGGGCGCGCCCCTCGTCGCATACTCCGTAATCATAAACACATAGCCCCCCGCAAACACCAGCGCAGTGAACAATCCCACGCCGAACAGCAACGGGGGCAGCAACTCGCGCAATACCAGCCAATCCAGCAGGCGCATCGCGATTCAGGATACCTGCTCCCGCCCAAAACGCAGCAATTCTACTCGCCAGTCAGAAAAAAACGGCAGGACAATAGCCACCTCGTGATGTATAATAGTAGGGGGGAAGTGAACCCCCAAACCTTACTGATGGAGGTCGATGATGAGCATGCGAAAGGTGCTGGCTTTGAGCGCGCTGTGTGCAGCGCTCGCAACGACAGCGAACGCCCAACTCGTAACCAATCTCGAGCAGGGCGGCAAAGTCTACTGGAGGTTCAACAGTGGACAGTACAGCATCACTGGCGCACTGACCCTCTCTGGGGATGTAGACTCTTCTGACCCGTTAGAATTCACCCTCCAAGACCTAAACAACGACGGCTTAGCCATCGACATCGAACTGCGTGTCCAAGACCTGTTCCCCGACTTGGAAATTCAGTACACCTTGAACCTCATTGGCACAGTGGTGTCGGAGAACGCGAACGAAGCCATTATCCGCTGGGCGGCGGATGAGAATCCCAATCAGTGTGTGTGGGTCTCTCTTAGTGGGACGCAGGTACAGGTACTCATTACCCGTCTTGCAGGGGCGCTGCAGGCACGCGTGACGCCTGTGAGCTGCCAAGCCAATCCCTATAACAGTAGTTGGCAAAATGTCACGCTTCAGTTCGATGAGAACGGCGGCGACGAGAATAACTTCCTGCTGGTGGAGGGATACTTGTTCTGTTTCCCGAATCAACAACTCTTTGCCCAAGCCCGCATTTTCGACATGGACTGGGAAGCGTATGGCGGTGGCTTCACGGGCGTGTTCGGGAATGTGAATGGCGACGGCGTGGTAGATGACGCGGACTTGCTGCAGGTGCTGTTCAACTTCGGTTCTGATGACGCCGCCTCCGACGCGAACGGCGACGGCGTGGTGGACGATGCCGACCTGCTGCTGGTGCTGTTCAACTTCGGCGCGACCTGCGGCAGTTAGACGGCTGAGGGTGTCCGAAAAGTGGCAGGGGCAGACCTGCGTGTCTGCCCCTGTAGGTTGAAGTGTTAAATCAGGTAAGATTCGCGTTTGATGGAGACGGTTTTTGTCGCTCTGTTGGTGTGGCTGCTCGCAGCGGCTTGGATTTTCTTTCTGGTGAGTTGGGCGGTCACGGGCGATGTTTCCACAGGTGAGGCAATAATCGGCTCGGTGGTTGCGCTGTTGCTGGCGTTGGCGACCGCGCGCCAAGCGTTTCCCTATGCGGGGCTGTTTTCGCTGTTGACGCTGGGGGGTGGGGCAATCGGGTTGCCCGCGCTGCGTGCCTATCTGAACCGCGCGGCACATGCCCAGATGGACGCAGAACTCATCGAGCGCGCCTGCCTTGCATACGAATTTGACCCCAAAAACTACGGTTCGTTGATAAACCTCGCCGAAGTATGCTACAAAAACGGTTTACTGGAGCAGGCGGTGTACCACCTCGAAAAAGCCATTCAGACCGCGCCGATTATGGCGGCGAACGAGAAGCGACGCTTAGCGATGTGGCAGGACGAGCTGCAACACGCCCCTAAGCTGGGCTACACGCCGTGTATGCACTGCGGTGCGCGGCAGGCGGTGGGGGCGGTGCGCTGTGAACGCTGCGGGCAACTTGTTTTGCCGCTCCTCGTGCAGGGACGCTGGGTTCCGCGCCAACTGATGCAGAAGGTCGTGATGGTCTGGGTGATTGCTGTGGGCGCGATGGGGCTGAGCCTGTTCTGGAGCGAGCAGCTAACGGGGCAAGGCGCACTGCTCGCCGTCCTGCTCACGCTCAGTGTCGCGCTGGGACTCATCGTGTGGGTAATCCGCAAATCATGAACGCGCTGCGCACGCTACCTCCGTTCACGCGACTGGATCGCTACATCGCCCGTGAGATGCTTACGCCGCTGGGCATCGGCATCTGCGCGATTCTGCTGATGCTTATCGGCAACCTGCTGTTTAACTATGCGCCGTGGTTTTTCAACTACGGCGTGCCCGTGACGGCAGTAGCGCAGATGGTACTGTATTACACGCCGTACCTGCTGGTACTCAGCCTGCCTGTGGGCGCGGCAGTGGGCACCGCGCTCACCGTGAATCGGCTGACGCGCGATAGTGAGATTACCGTCCTGCGCATGGCGGGCGTGAGCTTGCGCCGAATCTTCGCACCGATGGTGCTGATTGGCGTACTGCTCTCCGTGGCGAACTTCGCGCTGAACGAGCATCTTGTGCCTCCCTCGATGCAACAGTTCAACAAGCTGCGCAACAAGATTTTTCTGCTCGCGCCAGTGCCGAACCTAACAAGCAACGCAGTCATCAAAGCGCAGAACTACATGGTGGGGATTGGCATAGCGCAGCAACAGGGGGAGAAGGTATTGTTGGAGGATGTGCTGATGTTCGAGCGGCGCGAGCAGGGTGGGTGGCTGGTGGTGAAAGCGCCGCGGGGCGAGTATCACAACGGCGTGTGGACGCTCTATGAGCCGAGCGTGCATTACTATCAGCCTGACGGCAAGGTCGCCGATGTGCAAAACGCCGCGCGCTTGGTGATTAACTTGCAGGTCGCGTTGCAGGATTTTTTTGCTGCGCCCACGCCGGAAGAGCAGACGATGGCGCAGCTTGGCGAGCAGATTCGGCGCAACCGCGAGATGGGGCTTGATACCCGACAGCTGGAGGTAAGCTACCATCTCAAAGTGGCGGTTCCTGCTGCGTGTCTGGTGCTGGCGTTGTGTGCGCCCGTGCTGAGTTTCCTGCTGGCGCGGGCGGGTGGGTTCGTGGGCGTGCTACTCTCCATCGTGTTGGTGTTCGTCTTCTGGAACACGCTGCTGCTGTTTCAGATTCTGGGCAACTACGGGTTTTTGCCGCCGATGCTGGCGGCGTGGTCGCCCAACCTGCTGTTTGGGGTTGGGGGTCTGGTGCTGCTGCGGCGGCTGGAGTAGGGTGGGTGAGGCACTGCCTGCCCTCATTTTTGGCTCGTTTTCAGGCGCGCGGCGACCGACGGGATTACTTGGGCGCGCAGGTGAATCGCGTCCTCGTGGTAGTCTACCGACAGCACGCGCCCGTACTCGTAGCATTCGGCGAGGAGCGCGGTCGCCTCGTAGGGGAGCCACACATCGACGCTGACCAGCATGCCCTGCACCGTCGCCACGATGCGATCCATTAGGTGCGGGATGCCCTGCGCGAAGCGGGCGGAGATATAGACCGAGTTGGGCGTCTCCGCGACGAGCTGGCGCAGCCACGCAGGGTCGCGCACGCAGTCCGCCTTGTTGAACACGGTAATCACGGGTTTCTGGTCTGCCTGCAGCTCCACGAGGGTCGTCTCGACGGCGTCGCGCTGGAGCTCCCAGTGCGGGCTGGCGATGTCGATTACATGGATGAGGAAGTCCGCCTCGCGCACCTCCTCAAGCGTGGCGTAGAACGCTTCCAGGAGCATCGGGGGCAAGTTCTCCACAAAGCCGACCGTGTCGGTCAGCAGCACGGACCAGCCGTCAGGCAGCACGACACGCCGCGTGGTGGGATCCAGCGTGGCGAACAAACGGTTGTCGACATAGGTCTCCGCGCCTGAAAGCACATTGAGCAAGGTGGACTTGCCCGCGTTAGTGTAGCCGACAATTGCGCCGCTGGGGAACGGGAGCTTGCGCCGCGCGCTGCGCTGATGCCCGCGTTGGCGGCGCACCTCCTCGATTTCATGGCGCAGATGGGCGACACGCTCGCGAATGCGTCGCCGATCGATCTCCAGTTTCGTCTCACCCGGACCGCGCGTGCCGATACCGCCACCCAAACGCGAGAGCGCGACACCCTTGCCCGATAGGCGCGGCATAAGGTAAAGCAACTGGGCGAGTTCCACCTGCAACGCCCCTTCTCGGGAACGCGCCCGCTGCGCAAAAATATCGAGAATCAGCTGGGTACGATCGACCACGCGCGTCTGAGTAATCTGTTCGAGGTTGCGCTGCTGCACGGGGTTCAGCTCCACATCGAAGAGGATGACCTCCGCTTCGGTTTCACGAGCGAGTTGGAACAGTTCTTCGGCTTTACCTTTGCCGATGTAGGTGGCGACATCGGGGATGGGGCGTCTTTGGCGGATCTCACCGACGATGCGCACGCCAGCGGAGTGGGCAAGGGCGCGCATCTCGTCGCTCCAGTAGGCGTCTTCATGCGCTTCGTGGTGGCAAAATACGAGAATCGCGCGCTCCGCCTGACCGATTTCCGTTAGTCGGTGCGGGATGCCTCCTCACCTCCGTTCAGTTCCAGTTTTTGCACGCGCCGGTGATGGCGCTCCTCGTGGCTGAAGCCAGTGCGCAGGAACGCTTCCACCGTGGCGCGGGCAAGTTCAGGTCCGACCACTCGTGCGCCGAGGCAGATGACATTCGCGTTATTGTGTTCGCGGGCGAGCGCGGCTGAGACGGGTTCGCTGGCGTTCGCCGCGCGGATACCAGGGCGTTTGTTCGCCGCGATGCTCATGCCGATGCCCGTACCGCAGATGAGGATGCCCAGCGCGGGGCGCGTCTCCCGCACCAGCTTCGCCGTAAGCGTGTGGGCAATATCGGGGTAGTCTGCAGGCTCCTCCGAGTAGACGCCGACATCGCAGATTTCATAGCCTTGCTGGGCGAGGTAGTTCTTCAAGAACTCTTTGAGTGGGTAGCCTGCGTGGTCGGCGCCCATGTAGAGAATCATCGGTTCACCTCCGTATCGTTTTGCGCTCGCAGCACGCCGTTGCCGGACTTCGTGGCGTGGAGCTTCTCGCGTAGTACCTCCAGCGCTTTTTGCAGCTGCAGGTCGCGCGCCTTGTCCTCTTCGGTCATCCGCCAGTCTTCGGGGTTTTTGACCTCGATGTCGGGTTTGAGACCGCCGACGCGCTTGCCGTCCACGATCTTCGCGTTCAGGTCTGTGCCGTTGGGTGTGAGGTACTTGGCGGTGGTGATGGCGACGGCGGTGTTCTGCGAGGTCGGTATGACAGTTTGTACCAGCCCTTTGCCGAAGGAGTCTTCGCCGATGAGGGGGGCGATTTTATGGTCGCGCAGTGCGCCCGCCACAATCTCCGACGCGCTCGCGCTCCCACCGTTAATCAGCACCACGATGGGCATATCAAGGTGGCGATAGCGTCCTTTGAGCGTGTAGCGTCGCTCCAGCAAGCCCTGCCTGCCGACCACGCTGACCACCACCTGCTCGCCGGGAATGAACCGACTGGCGACCTCGATGGCAGAGTCGAGCAGCCCGCCGGGGTTCGCTCGCAGGTCTAAGATCAGGGCGCGACCGCCGTTTTGCCTGATCTCGTTCAAGGCGCGATCGAGTAGGGTTGGGGCTTTCTCGCTGAAGTTCTGCAGCCAGATGCGATAAATCTTGTTCTCGTCGTCTTCGAGGTAGACATCGACGGTGGGGCTTTCCACGAGGTCGCGTCGGATTGTGACGGTGAACGGCTCCTCCACGCCGTTGCGGCGGATAGTGAGCCTTACTTCGGTGAAGCGCGGTCCGCGAATCATGCGCACGGCGTCGTCTAAGGCGACGCGCTCGAGGCTTTTGCCATCGACGGCGATGATGATGTCGCCGGGTTTGAGCCCTGCTTTAGACGCGGGGCTATTGGGGAGGGGGCGCACGATGCGGGCGCCGCCGGGCGCGTCTTCAAGGAGGGCGCCGATGCCCGTGAAGCTGCCCTGCGTGTCCTCCTGCATACGGCGGAAGGCGTCGGGATCCATAAAGCGGGTGTAGGGGTCGCCCACCGCGCTGAGCATCCCCTCGATGCTGATGTAAGTGAGTTTATCGACAGCGGGGGGCACACCGTAGTAGTGCGCTTCCACCTCGGCGAGTGTGCTGCGGAAGGCGTCGGTCGGGTCTAACGACTCGCGCGTGAAGGACGCGCTGAGCAGCGGCGTGCCCAGCAGCGACACGGACGAGCGGGTGAGCGCGGCATAGGCTTCCGCGCCCAGAAACCCCGCAGCGAACATCCCCATCAACAGCAACAGCGTGTATATCCAAGCGCGTCCGCGTTCTCTCATGATCGTTTCTCCTGAGTTGCGAGCCATTTGACGGCGCGTTCGAGGGCAGGGTCGCCGCCCAGTTGCCCTCGCAGGCGCGGCTCAGCTGCAATCCGCTCGTCAGGCAACACGCCGCGCTGGTGGAACTTGGTGCCATCCAAGCCCTGATACCGCCCAACGGTCAGCGTGAAGCCTGAGCCGTCCCGGAGTTGGTAGAGGTTCGTCTGGGAGGCGTCGCCGAAGGTCGGCATGCCGAAGAGCCGCGCCTTCGCCGTTTGCTTCAGGGCGAGCGCGGTGAGTTCCGCCACATTGTAAGTGCCTCGGTCCACCAGCACGGCTATCGGCAGGTTCGCGGGCTGCGGCGCTTTGGGCAGGGTGAGGGGGCGGGTCTTATAGCTCTTCCCCTCACGGTACTCCACCAGAGCGATCTGCCGTTTCGTTGCAAGTAGGCTCAAAATCTGGAGCGCCGATTCTTGCTGCCCGATAGCTACCCCACGCAGGTCGATAATCAGCCCTTTCGCGCCGCCTTGCTTGAGCGTGCGGAGCGCACTGGCAAACTCACGCGCAGCAGCAGCGTTGAGCAGGTTCGGACGCAGGTAGCCCCACTTGCCCTGAAGCAGGTGGTACTCCAGCGGGCGCACCTTCGTTGTGGCGCGAGCAACCTGTAGCGTCAGCGTCTGCCCGCCGCGCTTGATGGTCAGGCGGAGGGGCTTCGCCGCGTGCGCGTCTTCCGGGTTCTGGCTCAGCATCTGGATGGCTTCACTGACGGAGAGACTGTTGAGCAGGCGTTGGCGAGCGCGCTCGCCCGCTTGACGAATCTGCTCGCGCGGGCTGTGCATGCGCTGCAACTGCACCACCTCAGCGTAGGGGTCTTCCGAGATAATCCACTTGTCGTCGATGGCATCGATGATATCGCCTTGCCGCAACCCTGCTTTCTCGGCGGGCGAACCGGGTGCGACAGCAACGACTTGCAGCAGGTTCTGCTCCAATGGCGCGGTCTCGT
>CALAMM010000199.1 GCA_937925775.1 uncultured Fimbriimonadales bacterium | reverse complement strand
GGGGTCATCGCGGTCGGTGCTGCAATTGAGCCGTTCTTTAGCGCCGCAGGGCGTAAGATTGACTGAGTGGTAGCGTCGGCGATCTTGCCAACGCTACAAGTGTGGCTTGGACATTCTTGTCCAAGCGTGGGTTTGGCACGGGCAGGAATGTCCGTGCTACAGTGGCTGGGACATTCTTGTCCCAGCACACACACGCCCTGTGGCTGGGACAGTCCTGCCCCAGCATAGACGCGCCCTGTGGCTGGGACATTCTTGTCCCAGCACACGCGCTTTCTAAAGCACGGACAGGAATGTCCGCTCGGAAGCGCATCTGCTACTCGCTTGCGCCCGGCGGTACTTCCACATCCCATGTGACCTCTGTATAGGGGTGGGTGTGGAGTTGGTAGCTGTAGTACCACTGCCAGAACCGCTCGTCGCCCACCGACTTGGCAATGACGCGCACGGGCTTACAGGTGGCGTCCTCGTATCGCCCTAAGATCGGAAGCCATCCATCTATTCACCCTCCATCAGGTACAATCTCCCCAGATCGCACTGACGAGTATGGAGGCACGCATGCAGAGGCTTCTCGCACTGATAGGGATAAGTACGATGCTGGCGTTGGGCGTGACGCAGCAACAGTCGAATAACGCTCCCAAGCAAGCACCGGCGAAACAAGAGCCAGCGGCGCAGGCAAAACCGCAGACACCCAAAACAGGCACGCTCACAGCAGTAGGCAAGCCGCTCAACTTCTTCTCGCGGGGCGAGGGGACGCTCACTGTGCGCGGGCGGGGCTACCTCGTCGTGAACACGGTGCAGGGCAACCTCCAGATTGAAGGCTTTCGAGAAGTGAAGGAGCTGCCCCGCAATGTGCGCATCAAACCACCGCTCGACCAACGGCTGAAGGTCTACATGGGGCAAGGCACGCTGCGCATTCAGGGCAAGTACGACTCGGTGCGCGCTGTGCTACGGGAAGGGCGTATCGAGTTCAAGGGCGTGGCGGCGTTCAACCTCTCCGGAATAGGCGATGCCTACTTGGACGGCGTGCGCCGAGAGCTGACGCCCATCAGCACCTTCACCCTGCTCGTACCCGAGCCACAGTGGACGACGGACGATGTCCAGATTAAGACTCCCAAACCTGACGAGCGCTGAGCGATGCGCCTGATTGCACTGGAGCTGGAGAACTTTCGGCAGTACGCGCACGCGCGGGTCGCCTTCGAGCAGGGCATTACGGCAATTGTCGGCGCGAACGGTGCGGGCAAGACCACCCTTGTAGAGGCGATTCTATGGGCGCTGTACGGCGCGGGCGCGGTGCGCGAGACGACCAGCACCCTGCGCTTCCTCTGGTCGCAGGGCGGCGCGAAGGTGCGCGTGACGCTGGAGTTCGAACTGGGCAAGCGCCGCTATCGGCTCCGACGCGGCATCAACGAAGCGGATCTCGCGCAGATGAACCCAGACGGCACTTGGCTCCTCCTCGCCCGTGGCACCACCAGCGTCAACGAACGCATCCAGCAGCTACTGGGAATGAACCTCCTGCAGTTCCAAACCAGCTTTTGCGCCCGCCAAAAAGAGCTGGAGTTTATGCGCTACAGCAAGGAGAAACGGCGCGAAGAAATCAGCCGCATGCTCGGCTATGAGCGCATCACCGAAGCCGTCGAGCAAGCGACCCTCGCCATGCGCGCCCTCGACGCCGAAGTGAACGGACTCAAGCAGGCGATTGGCGACCCCCAGAGCCTCGCGCAGCAGCTCCAAGGCGTGGAACTCGCGCTGCAACAAACCGAAGCCGCCCTCCGCCAAGAGGAAGCCGACCTGCAACAAGCCATCCAGCACCGCGACGCCGCCAAGCAACGACTCGACGCCCAGAACACCCTGCGCGAGCAGTATCTGAGCCTCATGCAGCAGCGCGCTCTCATCGAACGCGACCGCCAATATGCCACGCAGCGCTTGGAAGAGCTGCGCACGCGTTGGGAGCAGTTCAAGCACGCCTGCGACCGCTATAAAGCCATCGCCGCCGACGCCCAACGCTATCGCGAGCGATTGCCCGAACTGCAACAGATGGAGCAGCAAGCGCAGGCAGCCCAGCAGCGCGCCCAACTGCAAGCGCAACACCATATGCTTTCACAGCAACACGCGCAACGACAAGCCGAACACGCCGAACTGATGCAGAAGCAATCGGAGCTGGATGCCCTGCAACCGCGCCTGCATCAGGCGGAGCAGCTTCGCCAGCAGCTGCTGCAGCTGCGCCAAATCGCTCAGCAAGCCCCCGAACGCGCCCGTATCGAAGCGCAAATCCAGAGCCTCCAACAGCAGCTGGACACCCTGCGCCAGAAGGAAGCCGAGCGCGCCACGCTTCAACAAGCAGTGCAAGAAGCGGAAACCGCGCTCCAGCAGCGTCAGCAAGCCCTCAGCGAGCTCGAGGCGGAGCTGCAATCCGTGTTGCAGGCGTGGAACCAGCAGCGCGCCGACGCCGAAGCCCACGCTCGCAGCCTGCAGGCGACCCTCCAACAACAGCGTGAGCGCGTCGCACAACTCGAATCGCTGGGCACAGAAAGTAAATGCCCCACTTGCGGGCAACCGCTCGGTGAGGCATATCACGCCGTGCTCCAGCAAGCGAAAGCCGAAGCCCAGGCGACCGAACACGCCCTGCGCACCGCCCAACAGCAACTCAAACAGCTGGAAAAGGAACCCTCAGAAGCCCGCGCGCTACGAACGCGCCTCGCGCAGCTCCAGCAGGAACGCGACCACGCCCAACAGCAACTCGCGCAGCAACAGGCGCAACTGCGCCAGCTGGAAACCGAGCTCCAGCAGGCGGACGCGCTCGAAAAGCAACTTCGCGCCCTCCAGCGTCAACTCGCCCGAATCCCGCAGTACGACCCCAACGAGGAAGCACGCCTACAGCAGGCACTCGATGCGCTGACGCCCGCCCTCCAGCAGGCACAGCAACTGCAGGGCGAGCTACGCCGCCTGCACGCGGTCGAGCGCGAACTCCAGCACCTCGCGCGACGCCTCGCGGAACTGCAACGCCAGATCGACGCCCTGCCCGCCGATTATGACGCCGAACGCCACAACGCCCTGCGCCAAGAACTCGAACAACTGCGCCCCCACTATGAGGAATCGCTCGCCCTAAAGCCAATCCTCGCTCAGCGCGACATGCTGCTCCAGCAAATCCAAGACGCCAAAGCCGAACTCAACGAGAAAAGCACCCAGATGCATCAGGTCGAACAGCAGATTCAGCAACTGGGCTACGAGGAAGACGCTTATCTGCAAGCGGCGCACGCCTATCAGGAAGCCGAGCAGCGCGTGAACGCGCTGGAGCGCACCGTCGCCGCCCGAATCGCCGAACGCAACAGCCAGATCGCCCTGCGCGACCACCTCAAGGCGCAACTGGAGCATATCGCTCAGCTACAGCAGCAACTCCAGCAAAAAGAACGCGACCTGCTGATGCACCAGAGCCTGCGCAAAGCGCTCCAAGAGTTCCGCACGGAACTCAACGCCCGCCTACGCCCCACCCTCGCCAGCATCGCGACCGAGTTCCTCAGCACCCTCACGAACGGACGCTATACCGAACTGGAAATCGATGAGGAATACCGCTTCACCATTATCGACGAGGGGCACCGAAAGGCGGTTATTTCAGGCGGGGAGGAAGATATCGTGAATTTGAGCCTGCGCCTTGCGCTCGCCCGCCTCATTACCGAACGCGCAGGGCAACCCCTCTCCCTGCTCATCCTGGACGAAGTGTTCGCCTCGCTCGACGCAGAGCGACGCCAGAATGTGATGGAACTGCTGAACAACCTGCGCAACTGGTTTGACCAGATTCTGGTCATCTCACACTTTGAGGAGATTAACGAGGCGGCGGATCGGTGCGTGCGCGTGCAGCGGAACCCACTGACCCGTGCAAGCGAGCTGATAGAGCCTGAGCTGCCCACCCTGCCCGTGCTGGAGGCGGAGCCGCTGTGAACAAGCGCGCACCCCGACCCACGCGAACGCGCAGCATAGGTAAACTTCAGTCTTGATGAGCGAGGTTTCGTGGCGCGAGGTGGGGCATGTCGCGCTCCAGCTGCTAATCGCGATTGGACTAAGTGCGCTGATTGGCTGGGAGCGCGAGCTGCGCGGGCGTCCTGCGGGCATCCGCACGCATGTGCTGCTCTGCTTGGGCGCAACGCTGATGATGATCCTTTCGCGCTCGTTCAGCCCGCTGGGCGATCCAGGGCGCATCGCTGCCCAAATTGTGAGCGGCGTGGGGTTCATCGGCGCGGGCACCATCCTGCGCCAAGGTAGCGTGGTGCGCGGGCTGACCACCGCGGCGAGCCTGTGGGCAGTGGTGGCGATTGGGATGACCGTCGGCATGGGAACGCTCGAATACTATATTATCGCGCTGGTGGGCACACTGGCAATCTACGGCGTGCTGACGCTGCTGCGTATACCCGAAGAGCGCATCCACCAGCAGCACCGCCACCCTCTGCTCTGGGTCACGCTGGAGGCGCGGGCGAAACTCGATAGCGTGTTCGCCGTGCTGTCGCACCATAATGTGGAGCTCCTCTCGTTCCGCCAAGAGTTTCCTGAGATGCCCCACACGCGCGTCTACGCCTTGGAGGTGCAGCTGCACGAGACCAGCGCTCGCGAGGCGATCTTGCAGGATCTGCTAATGCTCCACGAGGTGCGCGCGGCGCACTGGGAGGAGGGCGGATGAGAGCCGCGGTCATCGATCTCGGCTCCAACTCGGCGCTGCTGCTTGTGGGGGAGCGCACGGCAACGGGCTGGCGCACCCTGCTCGATACGGCGCGGATTACTCGGCTTGGCGAGGGCTTCAGCGCGGAGAAACGGCTCCAGCCGCAAGCGATTGAGCGCACGCTGCAGGTGCTCGACGAATATCTGGAGACCTGCCGCGCGATGGGTGTGGAGCAGGTGGTTGTGGTCGCCACGGCGGTTGTGCGCGAGGCGTGCAATCAAGCCGTGTTCGCGACGCAGGTACGGGAGCGACTGCGCCGATACGCGCTCACCACGCCGCCGCCACCTCAGGATGCTTGCTGAAGAACCGCTTCAGCGCGGGCCACACATCCTCTTTGGAGGTGATTTTGACCACCACCACGCGCGGGTCGTCGGCGAACGCCTCTGTAAGTGCCTGCCCCAGCGGAGCCAGACCCCCAGAGCCGCCCCACAGGTCGTTCGCAATCTCGCCATAACCCACAAGATTCGAATACTCCACCAACTGACGCATATACTCCACCACCTCGTGGTCGCCCCAGTTGTAGCCGTCGGAGAACATAAAGGGGTAGATGTTCCACTCGCGCGGGTTGTAGCGCTTCTCGATAATCTCCAGCGCGAGTTTGTAGGCGGCGGAGAGGCGCGTGCCGCCCGAATCGCCCGCGGCGAAGAAGGTATGCTCGTCTACCTCCTTCGCCTCCGTGTGGCAGGTAATGAACACGATGTCGGTGGCGGTGTATTTCGTGCGCAGGAAGCGCGTCATCCAGTAGTAGAAGCTGCGGGCGATGTACGCCTCGAACTCGCCCATACTGCCCGACACATCGCGCATGGCAATCACTACGGCGTTGCGCTGCTTCTCGGGGACAATCTCCCAGCTCTTGAAGCGTTTATCCTCTTCGCGGATTTCCCAACCGGGGCGTCCCTCCGCCGCGTTGCGTTTCCATGCGTTGATGAGCGTGCGCTTCTTGTCGAGGTTCGATTGCGGACCGCGCCGCGCGATAGTGTCGAAGCGGATTTGGTCGGCTAAGATATCTTTTGTGCCCTTCTCGCGCAGGTTGGGCAGGTGCAGGTCTTCAAACACCATCTGCACGAGTTCCTCGATGGTGAACTCGGCTTCGTAGAAGTCGACGCCGGGTTCCGTGCCAGCCTGCTTGCCTGCGCCCTGACCCGGTTGTCCCGAGCGTCCGATGACATCGCCAGGCTGGCTACCGCCTGGTCCTTGACCGACGCCTTTTTTGCCGTGTGGGTCGTAGCGGATGTGGGGCAGTTCCAGCCCGCGAATGGGGATTTTAACGATTTTCCCGTCCTCGGCGGTGATGATGTCCTGTTGCCCGATAATCTCGCCCAAGTTCTGCTTGATGACCTCTTTGACCTTCTCGTTATGGCGCAGCCGATCCTTTTCGGCTCGGCGGTGCAAATCCCACGAGTCGGTCGATAGCCAGTAGCCTTGTCTGTCGTGTGCCACCGTGTTCAACCCCCGTAGTTAAGATACCATGTATATCGGCGAAAGTTCCGAGTTTTCGACAAGGGGGTATCCTTAAGGCTTAGATGCGGACGGAGACGGACACGCGGCAGGGTGCGGGGTGGGTGGCTCGGCTGGCGCTGGGGTGGATTGCGCTGGTCGCGTTTTTGGATACCTTCGCAATTGTGCCCGTGCTTGCCCCTTACGCGCAGCGCGTTCTGAACGCGAGCGATGCGCAGGCAGGCTTGATTTTGAGTCTCTATTCACTGGCGAATCTGTTGGCGAACTTCTATTCGGGCGTGCTGATCGACCGTTTTGGGCGGCGGTTGCCGATGGCACTGAGCCTTTGGGCGGCGGGGGTGCTGATAGCTCTTTATCCCCTTGCTGCGAGTTCGGAGTGGTTGATGGTTCTTCGGGCGTTGCATGGCGCCACGGGCGCGGTGTTTGTGCCTGCGTTGTTCGCGCTGGTGGGGGAGTATGGGCGTTCGAACCGC
>CALAMM010000198.1 GCA_937925775.1 uncultured Fimbriimonadales bacterium | reverse complement strand
AACCCGCGCCGTATCGTCACCATGTGCCCCCACTGCCTGCACACGATTAAAAACGAGTATCGCAAGTTCGGCGCGGCGTTCGAAGTCATCCACCACTCGCAGCTGCTGGCGGAGTTGATCCAGCAGGGCAGGCTGCCGCGCGTATCGACCGAGGCGAACGGCGGCGTGGTGTTCCACGACCCGTGCTACCTGGCGCGGGTAAACAAAATCACCGACGCCCCACGCACCGTGCTGGGCGCAGCCGTATCCGACCTGCGCGAGCCTGAACGCCATCGCGACCGAACCTTCTGCTGCGGCGCAGGCGGCGGACGCATGTGGATGGACGAACTGCCCCACGAGCGACCCGGCGTCATTCGCGCGGAAGAGCTGCTCAAAACAGGCGCACGCACCGTCGCGGTGGGCTGTCCCTTCTGCATGATTATGGTTTCCGACAGCATCAAGACCAAAGACGAGACCGTGCCCGTGAAAGACATCTCGGAGATTCTCTTGGAGCGTATCGAGGCGTCCGAGCCGCAGGTCGTCAACTAAGGTGGAGCGCGTTTGGGAGGTCTCCCAAGCACGGATGCCCCACTGCCACACGCGCGATACGGTTGGGGCTAAATCTTCAGCGCGTGCTGCACCTTAGTGACCTCTTGGACAATCGCCTGCCTTAGCCCTTCATACTGCGCGTCAGGGATGCCAAGCGACTGCCGGAGTGTGGGGGGCATCTCGTACACGACGGGCGCACCCAGGGTGAACCCTGTCTGGTGCGCCAGCACATTCGCGGCGCCGACCAGACATCCCAAGGGGCATTCCTCAAAGTCCACATCGTCGTGGTGTCGCCGTAGCGCGAGTCGGATACCCTCTGGCAGGTTCCACTGCTCCGCCAGCAGGTCGCCCACTTCCACATGCGTATAGCCCATCACCTCGCGCTCGGTTTCTATGAGGGGCACAACGCGCTCCAACGAGAGGGTGATGGCTTGATCCAGCTCATTCGGCAGGAACCGATCCATCACCAGTCTGCCGGCATCGTGTAGCAAGCCTGCGAGGAACGCTTCTTCGGGGTCGCGCCAGCCGCGCAGTTTCGCCAGCACGCGCGCGGCGGTCGCCGTCGCCAGCGAATGCTGCCAAAATGCCAGCCGATCGAACCGCTTGGACGCGCCACGCGCCGCCGTCATCTGCTGATATGCCTGACCGACAACGACCGAGCGCACTGCCGAAAGCCCCATCACCGAGATTGCCTGAGAGACGGTCTTTATCTTGCCAGGTGCGCCGTAATATGCACTATTCGCCGTTTTGAGCAGTTTAGACGCCAGCCCCGCATCGCGCTCGATAATCGCGCCGATTTGACGCGGCGAAGCGTCCTGATTATCTACCAGCCGTAATACTTGGCTGGTCACCTGCGGCAGCATTCCCAACCCAGGCGTCCGCGCCACTCGAATTGCCAGTGCGCTGAGTTCCATCCCCGACTCCTCCACCAGAAACTATTCCACATTCGCGCCGCCATTTGGAATGGCAGGAATACGGGTCGCGAGCCGACGCCGAGAGGGGCACTGCCTGCTGCTCATCGGGTGGTGGGGGTATAATCCCTTGCGCGACAGAAACCTTACGCGAGTGAGATGAACCCATGCGCACCGACTATGTTTCCAAAGTGATTGAACTGCTACGGAGCACTTATGAGCGGCAACGGGAGCAGCTGCAGACGGCGGCGACTTGGATTGCCGACGCGCTGCAGGCGGATGGACTGCTATATGTGTTCGGCGCGTCCCACGCGGGCATCCTTACGGAAGAGCTAACCTATCGCGCGGGCGGGCTGGTTCCCGTCAGCCCGATTTTCATACCGGGGCTGACCTGCGATGTGCGTCCGCTGCCGCTCACTTCAGTGCTGGAGCGTGTGGACGGCTACGCGCTGGCTGCGGTGCAGAATATCCCGATTAGCGCGACGGATGTGGTACTGGTTCACTCAGTTTCGGGGCGCAACGCGGCGCCTGTGGAGGTCGCGCTGTACGCTCGGCAGCGGGGCGCGAAGGTGATTGCGCTCACCTCGCTGGCATATTCGCAGTCGGTTCGCCCTCGTAGCAACACGGGGTATCGGCTCTTCGAGGTCGCCGACCTCACCCTCGACAACGGTGCGCCGCCAGGCGACGCCCTTGTGGCGCTGGAAGGGTTCCCCCAGCCTGTGTCGCCTGTTTCCACTGTCGTGGGCGCGGCGTTGGTGAACGCGATAGTCGCCGAAGCGTGCGCGATTCTTTTGGAGCGCGGCGTTGCGCCCCCAGTGTTTATGTCGGCGAACTTAGACGGCGGCGACGCGCACAACGCGCGCCTGATGGAACGGTACAAGGGGCGGGTGTTGTATCTGTAGCGTCGCGTGGGCGCTCACGCCGACGCTGTGGCTTGGACTTTACTGTCCAACCCACAGGTGGGGTGTCGGAGTAGAGGGCTACACAACTCGCAGCACAACCTTCCCGAAAAAGTCGCGGCTTTCCAGTTTCTCGTGGGCAGCGCGCGCCTCGCGCAGGTCGAACACGCTATCTACGATGGGCTTGAGCCGTCCCATAACGATATGGGGCAGGATCTGCTCCAGCTCAGCGCGTGTGCCAATATAGGTTCCGTAAATCTCCAGTTCGCGGCTGAAAAGATAGCGGATGTCGAACTTGGCTTCTGCGCCTGTCGTCGCGCCGCAGGTCACCAACCGTCCGCCCTTGTTGAGCAAGCGGACGCAGGTGTCGAACACCGCTTGCCCCACATGCTCAAACACCACATCCATGCCCTCGCCCTCGGTCGCTTCACGCACCCGTTTATGCCAGTCGGGGTCGTTGTGGTTCACAGTGAAGTCCGCGCCGAGTTCCCGACATCGCGCCAGTTTTGCCTCGCTGCCTGCCGTCGCGACGACGAGCGCACCGCGCAGCTTGGCAATCTGGATGGCGGCGCTGCCGACGCCGCTGCTCCCGCCCATCACCAGTACCCATTCGCCCGGTTGCAGCTTGGCTTTCGTGATGAGCATATGCCATGCGGTCAAGAACACCAGTGGGAACGCCGCCGCCTCCTCAAAGCTCAGATTCGAAGGCTTGTGCAGCAGGTTGCGCTCAGGCACCACAATATACTCCGCATAACCACCGGGACGATGCGCCCCGATGACCTGCGCCTCTACGCAGAGGTTCTCGCGCCCCATCTTGCAAAAGCGGCACCTCCCACACGCCACGATGGGATAGAGAACGACCTCATCGCCCTTGCCCCAGCCGCGCACGCCCTCGCCCACCTCCGCGACCTCGCCGGCCACATCGCTGCCCAAAATGTGCGGCAAAGGCGTCTTGTACGCGGGGATCCCGTGACGCACCCACAAATCTAAATGGTTCAACGCGCACGCTCGCACGCGCACCTTGACCTCGCCTGCGCCCACAGGCGGTTCGGGAACATTCTCCTCGTAGACCAGCTGGCTCGCGCTGCCAAACGCATGAATTCGAACCGCTCGCATAGCATAGATAGTACCTAAAAGCCGAGCGAGCGCGGGCAACGCCCTCCATACAGCTCAGGTACAATACTCCCGCTATGAAAATCGGCGTTGCGATACTGGCGTTGGTAAGTATCGCGGCGGTTGTGCTGTGGCAGACTCTCTGGCGCAGTCATCCGCGTATCCCGCAGGAGGGTTCCCCAATGGAAGGCACTGTGAACGCGCCCGATTTCCCCGAAGGACTGCAGTGGCTCAACACGGATCGCCCACTGAGCTTGCGCGAGCTACGCGGCAAGGTCGTGCTGCTCGACTTCTGGACCTACTGCTGCATCAACTGCATGCATATCCTGCCCGACCTGAAAAAGCTGGAGCGCAAGTACGCCGACGCGCTCGTGGTGATTGGCGTCCATTCCGCCAAGTTCTTCACCGAGCAGGAAACCGAGAACATCCGACAAGCCATCCTGCGCTATGACATCGAACATCCAGTGGTCAACGACAACCAGATGCTTGTGTGGCAACAATACGCTGTGCGGGCGTGGCCCACGCTGGTTCTGATCGACCCAAGCGGCAAGATTATCGGCTACCACGCAGGCGAAGGGATATACGATATTTTTGACCGCGCGATTGCAGAGGCGATTCGCACTGCGGAAGCGAAAGGAACGCTCAAACGCGGTGCGCTCGACCTGAAACTGGAACGCGATAAAGAGGCGCGCACCGTGCTGCGCTTTCCTGGCAAAGTCGCTGCCGACGAGCGCACGAACCGCCTGTTCATTGCCGATTCGAACCATCATCGGATCCTCGTGGTCTCTTTGAACGACCACTCGATTGAGGCGGTCATCGGCTCAGGTGCGCCCGGTCTGGAGGACGGCGCGTTCGACCAGGCGCGGTTCAATAACCCGCAGGGTATGGCGTATGACCCCGATGCGGATACACTCTACATCGCCGACACGGACAACCACGCCATTCGCAAAGCCGACCTGCGCAAGCGCGTCGTGGAGACCCTCGCGGGCACGGGCGAGCAGAGCCGTGCCTACCCACCGCGTCCTGGCAGAGGGCGTGAGGTCGCGCTCAACTCGCCGTGGGATGTTGTCGTGAAGGGCGATACACTCTACATCGCGATGGCAGGCTCGCACCAACTCTGGCGGTTGAACCTCAAGACGCTGGAAGCCGCACCCCACGCCGGCACAGGACGCGAAGCATGCATCGATGGGAAGCTGTCCGCCAGTGCGCTCGCCCAACCATCGGGAATCACAACCGATGGCAAGCGACTCTACTTCGCCGACAGCGAGGTGAGCTGTATCCGCGCCGCCGACATCGACCCCGACGGCGAGGTAGAGACACTTGTTGGGGGAGATCTGTTCGAGTTCGGCGATGTGGACGGCGTCGGACGGCAAGCGCGCCTGCAGCATCCGCTTGGCGTGGTCTATGTAGACGGCTTCCTCTATGTCGCGGACACTTACAACAACAAAATCAAGCGGCTCGACCCACGCACCCGCCGAATCGAGACCTTCCTCGGCACAGGGGCCGCAGGCGCACGCGACGGCGAGAACCCCACCTTCGACGAGCCAGGAGGTCTCTGCTACGCACACGGCAAACTCTACATCGCCGACACTAACAACCACCTGATTCGCGTCGCCGATTTGAAAACGAAGCGCGTGACGACTTTACCGCTGCGCGGGCTGGAGAACGCGCCGCCACCCCCACTGCATCGCCCACCCGCAAGCGAAACCCTGCAAACCGTCTCGGTGAACACCGCAACGCCTGCCCTCACGCTCCAGATCCGCTTGCCTCAAGGGCACAAGCTGAACCCGAACGGGAAATCGCAGGTGCGTATCGAGGCGCAAGGCGCAACGGTGCAGAGGAAAACCGAGCTGCTCGTGCCCCTCGACACACTCTCGCTCGAGCTGCCCGTGCAACTGACTGCCGCACGCGCCGCGCTGAGCCTGCACCTGCTGATTTACCACTGTCGTGAGGAGCAGGAGGGGCTGTGCTACCTCTATGAGAAGCGTCTTACCCTCCCCATGCAGCAGGGCGGGGTGGAGCGCACCGTTAAAATCGAAGTAGATGTCCAGTAAAAACAGGTGACGAACCATGCGGATCGCTTTACTCCTGTTCGGATTGGTGTGCGCTGTAATCGCCCACGCAGATTATCAGGCACAGCCCTTGCCCAACGGCGAGCGACCGATTATTGTGCGCGTGCTGGTGCTGAACTTTGACCCGATTGTGCCGCAGGAAGGGGGCAAACGGTTGCACGAAGTCGGCAAATGGAACGATCCGCGCTGGCTCGCGCAACAGTACGCCGAGGAAGTGCGCAAGGCAAGCGGCGACCTCGTGCGCTTCCAGATTGTGGAGTGGCGCGACCTTGACGAGTTCCCCGTCAAGGTAGACGGGTTCGCCTACACAATCGAGCAATACCTGCAGTGCCTACGCGAGTGGAAAGGCTGGCACGAGCCAGATGGCGCCGACTACGAGAAAGTGTTGCTCAAGCACGGTGTGGATAAACTCATCGATGCGGGGAAAGTTGACGAGGTCTGGTTGTTCGGCGCGCCGTATATGGGCTTTTGGGAGTCGGCGATGGCGGGGCCTGGTGCATTTTACATCAACGGTGGGGTCTACGACAAGTTCCCCACGAAGCGTCCCTTCGCCATCATGGGCTTCAACTACGAGCGCGGTGTGGCGGAGATGCTGCACAACCTGTGCCACCGCACGGAAGCGACGATGACGCGCATCTACGGGGGCTGGCAGGCAGATAAACTGGAGCATAACTGGGCGCGGTTCGCCGCGAACGCGCACCAGTCGAACGGCGTCGCGGCGGTCGGCAGCTGCCACTACCCACCCAATGGCGAGAAAGACTACGACTACGCCAACCCTCGCACGGTGGTCAGCTCCGCGCCCGACTGGCTCAACTACCCGAACCTGACAGGCAAAACAACCGAAGTGAACTGCGAAACCTGGGGCGGACCCGATTACCACCTGAACTACATGCGCTGGTGGTTCCGCCACCTGCCACGCCACCCCGGCGTGAACCCTGCAGACGGCAGGCTCAACAACTGGTGGCGCTATGTGTTCGAGTTCGCCCACTACGATGAGCGCGGAAAACCCGTGAAGGCGACCCCCTAACACACGCTCGGAGACGATACTGAACATATCCCCTGCAAAATCGTCATACCCATCGTGAGGTATACTTCTGACCAGTCGGCAGACTGGCGTAAGGGGATGATAAAATGAGAGCGGTATGGATGCTGGGACTGCTGAGCGGGCTGGGTGCGCTGAGCTGGAATACTGCACGGGTTCCAGACGAACCGATTGTAGATGGGAGAGTGTCCCTCAAACATCGCGTGTTGACCGAAGCCCCGAAATCGGGCGAGATTGGCCGCCGTGTCTCCGATTTGGAGTTCACCGACCTGCAGGGGCACACCTACACCCTCAGCCAGCTGACCCAGCGCGGAGTGGTCGTGTTCATCTTCACCGCCACGAAGTGCCCCGCGGCGCAACGGTATGCCGTGCGCATCAACCAGCTCTACGAGACCTATCGCAAGCAGGGCGTGTCGCTGTTTCTGGTCTACTCCAACTATGACGACACGCGCGAAGCAGTGCTGCAGCATCGGCGCGCGTACGGACTGAAACCGCCTGCGGTGCATGACTCCGACGGCGCGATTGCGCGGGCAGTGGGCGCGACGATGACGCCCCAAGCCGTTCTCATCGACAAGAAGATGCTCCTACGCTATCGCGGCGCCATCGATGACAATCGCTATGAGAACCGCGTGCGCGAAGCCTATCTGAAAAACGCGCTCGACTCGGTGTTGGCGGGCAAACCCGTGAAGGTCGCTGCGGCGGAAACCTTCGGCTGCACCATCCGCTACCGCGAGCAAATCGCCCGCGAAGCCCCCATTACCTACGCGAAACACATCGCCCCGATTATGCAGGAATACTGCCAGCCGTGCCATCGCCCTGGTCAGGTGGCCCCCTTCTCGCTACTGACCTACCGCGACGCCTACACCTGGCGCAAAGAAATCGCGAAGGTCGTGGAAGCGCGGCAGATGCCTCCATGGAAGCCCGTGCACGGCTACGGCGAGTTCCAAGGCGAGCGACGCCTGACCGATGAGCAAATCGGCATGATTGTCCAGTGGGTAGAGTCGGGCGCGCCGATGGGCGACCCGAACGACCTACCCCCACCCAAAAAGTTCAACGACGAGTGGGTGCTCGGACCGCCCGATATCATCGTCGAAATGCCCGTCGAGTACGAGGTGGGCCCCACAGGCGACGATGAGTACCGCCACTTCGTTATTCCCACCAACTTCGACGAGGATGTGTTCGTGCGTGCAATCGATATCGAGCCGGGCAATCGGAACACGGTGCATCATGTGATTGTGTTTTTGGACACTTCGGGAACCGCGCGCCGTTTAGACGCCGCTGACCCCAAGCCTGGCTACGAGGCGTTCGGCTGGCCAGGGTTTGTACCTGCGGGGATGCTGGGCGGTTGGGCGCCGGGCTTCTCGCCCAGCGTGCTGCCCGAGGGCACAGGCTACCGCTTGCCCAAAGGCGCAGACATCGTGCTACAAATCCACTACTACCGCACGGGCAAGCCCGAAAAGGACCGCACGCGCGTCGGACTCTATCTGGAGAAAAGCCCGAACCCCAAACCCGTGGGCATCGTATGGCTAATCAACCCGCTGTTCCGTATCCCCGCAGGCGCGGAACGCCACGAAGTGCGTGCTTACTGGATCGCCCCGCGCGATGTGGAGGTGGTTGCCATCACGCCCCATATGCATCTGCTGGGACGCGAAATAAAGGTGGAAGCCGAGCTGCCCGACGGCACGAAGAAACCCCTCATCTGGATTAACGACTGGGACTTCAAGTGGCAGGACACCTACCACTACAAAACGCCCGTCAAACTGCCACGGGGCACGCGCGTGGCGGTCTATGCGTACTACGACAACTCCGAAAAGAACCCGAACAATCCGCATAAGCCCCCCATCGATGTGACTTGGGGTGAGCGCACGCAGGATGAGATGTGCCTGGTGTTCTTACATGTGATTGGCGAGGAGGGCACAGGCTTCCGCGCAGGCAGGCAACGCGGCAGCAGCGGGCTTTTTAGAAGGGGCGCGAACCCTTAGGACGCCAACAATCGGAGGTATCCTCATGGTATGAATCCCCGTGTTGCCTTAATCAGCGTCTCGGACAAAACGGGGCTGGAGCGGCTTGCGCGCGCACTGCACGCGCTTGGGTTCCACTTCCTCTCAACAGGGGGCACAGCGCGCACCCTCCGCGCATGGGGGCTACCCGTACAGGAAGTGAGCGAATGGACAGGCGTCCCCGAAATCTTGGATGGGCGCGTGAAGACCCTGCACCCGCGAATCCACGCCGCGATATTAGCCAACCTTAGCCTGCCCCAACACCAGCAGACCCTGCAGGAAATGCATATCACCCCGATCGAGCTTGTGGTGGTCAACCTCTACCCGTTCGAGCAAGCGTTGCGGACAGGCACCTCGGAGGCGGAGCAAATTGAGCAGATCGATATCGGCGGTCCCACCCTCATCCGCGCCGCGGCGAAGAACTTTGAGCATGTGGCGGTGGTGGTGCGCCCAGCGGATTACGAGTGGGTCATCGCGCGGTTGCAGTCGGGCGGGCTGAGCCGTGCGGAGCGGGCGTTGCTGGCGTCGCGCGCGTTCGCCCATGTCGCCGAGTATGACGCGCTGATTGCCGACTGGTTCCGCCGCTATGACCCCGAGGGCGCACTGCCCGAAACTCTCACCCTCTCTTATCGGCGGGCGTTGCGCCTGCGCTATGGCGAGAACCCCCATCAGCAGGCGGCGTTCTATCGCGAACCGTTCGCTCCCAACGGCTGCATCGCCACCGCCCAGCAGCTATGGGGCAAGGAACTCTCTTATAACAACCTGCTGGACGCCGACGCGGCGTTGGAGCTGGTGCGCGAATTTGAACAGCCTGCCTGCGCGATTATCAAGCACACGAACCCCTGCGGGGTCGCGCTGGGCGAAAGCGTTACGGAGGCGTTCCTGCGTGCGCTGGAAGCCGACCCTGTGTCGGCGTTCGGGGGCATCGTCGCGTGCAACCGCCCGATTGACCGCGAGGCGGCGGAAGCGATGGTCGTGCCTGGCACCTTCTTTGAGGTAATCCTCGCGCCTGATTTCGCCCCCGACGCGCTCCCTGTGTTCCAAGAGCGCAAGGGCTGGGGACAGAATGTCCGCCTTCTGCGCACGGGCGATCTGCCACCCCCAAGCCAGCTACTCGGATACACCATTCGGAGCCTAACGGGCGGCGCGCTCTACACCGAACGCGACCGCATCGACTGGAACCCCGACACCCTGCAGGTGGTCACAGAACGCACGCCGACCGAGAGCGAGTGGGCAGATTTGCAATTCGCCTGGCGCGTGGTCAAGCATGTGAAGTCGAACGCGATAGTGGTTGCCAAGGGAGGGGTGGTCTGGGGCGTCGGTGCGGGGCAGATGAACCGCGTCGGCTCCGTGCGCCTCGCGCTGGAAGCGGCAGGCGAGCATGCGCGGGGCGCAGTCTTAGCCTCCGACGCCTTCTTCCCCTTCACCGACAGCATCGACTTAGCGGCGCAGGCGGGCATCCGCGCCATCGTGCAGCCAGGCGGCTCCAAAAAAGACCCTGAAGTCATCGCCGCCGCAAACGAAGCAGGCATCGCGATGGTGTTCACAGGCGTCCGACATTTCCGACACTGAGCAGCGAGTCATCCGAGCCGACGCCTGCCAACTCACTCGCTGCCCAGCGCACCTGTAGCGCGTCTCAAGGCGACACTGCCCAAAACGCCTATCTCAAAAGCAGGTTCCGCCACCAACATCCGCCACTTCACCATAAGTAGAGTAGCCAATCCCCTCTGTCCCAAATCTGCAAGCAGGAATCGCCCCAAACGCTTCGTATCTAATCACAGGAGGGCAACGATGCCTTACCGAGCGGTGTTCGTAGCACGAAAGCCTCGCGGCACTCGCCACGCCAATCCGCGCGAGCGGGCAAACATGCACGGGGGGGGGGACGCTATGAGCAAAAACAACCCCCTGCCACCCGACCACG
>CALAMM010000197.1 GCA_937925775.1 uncultured Fimbriimonadales bacterium | reverse complement strand
TCCCACTATGGCAACCGCGCCACGCTCCAGCTTACCTACCAGCTCGCGCGTCAGGACGAGCGGACGCCTGTGAGCCTGCTCGCGGGCTATGGTTTCTCGTCTACCTATACGCGGGCGCAGGAGGGCGCGTATCTGATGGGTGTGCGCACGGAGGGCAACCTCTCCGTGATGGCGGGTTGGCAACGCTTGCGCAACGGGCGCGACATCGGCTTCGTCGCCGCCAACTATCGGCTGGACAACGACACCGCGCTGATGTTCTACTCCCATCAGGGCACGATGCCCGGCGAGCCGACGCTCTATAACCTTGCGCTGGTGCGTCGCTTTGGAGATTGGAACCTCGGCATATGGTGGTTCCACCCGACCGCCGAGAGCGATCTCGGCTTCTCGGTCTCGCGGAGCTTTAGGCTGAAGTAAACCGTTCGTTTGTCTCGGCGCTTGGGCTGGGGCATTTTTGGTGCGACGACAAGGATGTCGTTCGCGGCGACAAGACGGTCGTCGCACCGGCCCCATCGCCGTTTGCGCGGGGTTATTCCGCCACAGTGGAGGGCAGTCGCACGGGGACACCGCGCTCGTGGAGGTGCTGTTTGAGGGCGCGGAGGGTGTAGACGCCGTCGTGTAGGATGGAGGCGACGAGCGCAGCGGCGGCGCGTCCTTCAGTAAGCACTTCGTAGAGATGTTCAGGCTTGCCCGCGCCGCCCGAAGCGATGACAGGCACGGGCACGGCGTCCGCGACGAGGCGGGTGAGCCGAAGTTCGTAGCCGATTTGCGAGCCATCTCGGTCCATACTGGTCAGCAGAATCTCGCCTGCGCCGAGGGCGACGACGCGCTGCGCCCACTCGACAGCGTTTAGTCCTGTCGGCGTGCGCCCGCCGTGCGTGTAGACCTCGTAGAACTGCCCGTTCCAGCGGGCGTCGACGGCGACCACCACGCACTGGCTGCCGAACTGCTCCGCTGCCTGTTCAACCAGCGTGGGATTTTCCACAGCGACGGTGTTCAGGCTCACCTTGTCTGCGCCGGCGTGCAGGATAGCGCGGATGTCATCGAGGGTGCGGATGCCGCCGCCGACCGTGAAGGGGATGAACACCTGTTCTGCCACGCGCGCGGCGAGCTCAAATACGGGTGCGCGGCGCTCATGGCTGGCAGTGATGTCCAAAAAGACCAGTTCGTCCGCACCTTCGCGGTCGTAAAGCCGTGCGAGCTCGACGGGGTCGCCTGCGTCGCGTAGCCCCACGAACCGCACCCCTTTCACCACGCGCCCGTTCTTGATGTCTAAGCAGGGGATAATGCGTCGGGTCTCGGCGGATGCCATTTCACGGCTCCTCTTGGGTGCGTCGCCACTGCACGGCGATGATGGGCGTATCGGGTTCCTGTTTTGCCGTGCGTTTGGACTTCGCTCGGCGCGGGTTGCGCGCGCGCCGACGCGCTCGCGGACGCCCCGACGGCGTATCTGAAGCCGCCGTAGTGGCAAGAGGCTCCTCTACAAGGGGCGCTTCAGCAAGTGATTCTATCTCAATCGGCTCGAACGGCGATTCCTCCAGCGTGATTGGCTCCAGCACGGGTTCTTCCCAATCGGGTTCGGGCGCGGAGGTCTCCTCCATCGCCACGGGGGTTTCAGGCGTCTCGATGAGTTGGAAGTAAGGCTCCAGACTAATCGGCTCGCCCTGCAGGAGTTTGAGCAGTTGCTCGTGGGGCGCGGTGAGGAGCAGGCGGCTCTCGCCTTCTTGGAGGTAGAGCGGATGCTCCATCACGCTCTCGGCGACCAGCTCGCCCTCTGTGGTGTCGTACACACTGAGAGGCATTGGGAACAGCAGCGTGCGCAAACCGCCCTTGCGCGCGTGCACATGCACCCATGGGTAGCGTGCATGCACGAGGTCATTCGTGTCGAGCCAGATGTGCCCCCCTGCCCAGCGGACAAGCGCGCGCACGAGTTCGGGCGTGAGGCGTCGCTCCCCTAAAAAGACCGTTTTCCAAGTCTTGTTATCACCTACAACGAGTGAGGGAAGCCCTGTGTCGATATATTCGCCAATCACTTCACAGTTCTCGGCGATGGCGTAGAACGACGGTTCCCAAGGTTCGACCGCGCCGATTTTGTCCACTTTGAGGAATCGCGCCAGCGGGTGCGCCTTGTTCACAATCTGTGTGCCTTGCATGCTTGCCCAAGGCTGTCGGGCGATGGCGACGCCGAGTGTTTCGCGGGCGTTGGCGAGCGCGTCGCGATGCCCGTGAAACAGGGTGCTGGCGTAGAGCCAGACCAGCACTCGCCCATCACGCTGCAGGCGTTTGCGGATCGCCTCGTGCGCTGCACGCGACATCCGCCAAGCGTTCAGAAAGATAATCACGCGGCTGGGTGGGAACTCACGCCGCACGATGTCTTCCAGCAGGTAGAAGCCAACCGACGCGCCGCTGCGCAATACCGCTTCCCGCGCCTGCACCACCATCTGCTCGATGAGGGGGGAGCCAGTGCGCACATAGCGTGTGCTTTCGGGGTCAACAATCACGGCGACTTCGGGCGGGGTTTGCGGCGTGCGTTCGCGCAGCTCCCAGAGTGCCTGTCCCTGCCGCGCAGCGCTCCATGCGTCGGGGTGCGCCAGCCAGCCCTCGCCCCATAAATCCATCCACATTTCGCCGTGCGCGAGCGTCAGCGACTGCGCCAGCGACCGCTGATGCACTTGCTGAACTGCCTGCACTGTGTGCAGAGGCGGGTTGTAATCGTCGTCGGGGGTCGCCTCTGCCTGCGCCGAAGCGAGATGATGGCTTGTGGAAGGGTCGGTTATGCGCGTCGCCTTGCCAAACGGCGTGCGATAATCCTCTTCCGACAGAAACAGCTTCGCGTGCAGGCTCAGCGAGTCGACGGGCACAGGCAGGGCGCCGAGTTCGCCCGGCAAGCGCGTGGCATAGCTCAGCGGCGCAGACAGGAAATCGATGGCGTCCGAGCGTAGCAGCTGCGCCAGCGCGAAGTGCCCTGCGTAGGGGTGCTTCCACTCCAGTACATAGCCGTAGGGCGCACCGACCAGCACGCGCCCCTGACTCGCTTCTTTGACCGCCTGCGCCAGCTCCACGATGCGCCGCGCCGTAATGTCCGACAGGAAGCGGTGATAGTCAATCCAGCGCCCCTCACGGCGCGGATGATAGAAGTGGTTCACGCGCCCGTGCGGCAGCGACGGCTGGAACGGCGGCAGAGTCGCCGTGCTGAAGCTCACCTCGCCGTTGAACCAGCAGGCGCGCAGCACCACGCTGTCGCCCTTGTATTGATGGCGCAACCATTCGCGGAACGCCAGCAGCGCCGCCTCGCTCGTGTCATAGCCTGCCGATTCAGATAGGAACCACTCGCCGTAATCCAGATGATAGCCCAGCGTCGCGCCACCTTCGTCCTCTTGCTCGACTAAGCGCACCAACGCGACCAGCTGCTCCTTTGCCCGTTGCCACCAACTTTTTGCACACACGGACGGACCGCCCACCGAGCCATCCGCGAAGCGAATCACCGCTTCGGGATACTCTGCCTGCCATCTGCCAACGGGCGCGAACGCAATCCGCCACAGGAAATGGGCGTCGGGGTTCGTCTCACGCGCCAGCACCGTCCAATAGCGAATCTGGTCGAAGGCTTCGAGCGCGCCCGTTTCGCGCACGGGCAGGGTAACGAGCAGGGAATAGAGGTGGATGCCTGCTTCCGCGGCGAGCTGCATTTGCTGTTGCACGCGCACGGCGGCTTCGGGCGTATGTGGGTTGCCAAAGAAGAAGTGAGGGCGGAACACCCGCTCGCCGAAGTGGATGGTGGGGACACCGTCTCGGAATTGCACGCGCACAAGGGGATGGCGTATCGGCGGCGGGGATGGGATTTCAGGCTCTGGCGCAGCGACGGTCACTGCGGTGCCCTCTTCAGGTTCGCTGACGACGACGGCAGGCTCGGCTTTTTTACGAGTGCGCGTGCGCCGCGATTTCTTCGAGGGAGCCTCCACTGCGGGGGCAACGGCATTCTCGCCGTCCAGCGGCACTGTCGTCATCTCGCCGACGGCGGACGCTGGCTCCGCCTGCAGCGTTGGTGTCTCGCCGACGGCGGATGCTGGCTCCGCCTGCAGCGTTGGCGTTTCGCCGAGGGCAGACGCTGGCTCCGCCTGCAGCGTTGGCGTTTCGCCGAGGGCAGACTCAACCGTTTTCCTGCGACGGCGCGAGCGTTTTTTCGTGGCTTGGGCGTCCTGTTCAACAGCTGCTGGCTGCGCCGATGGCTCAGCGCTCGGCGGCTGAGGTGGTTCTGGTGATTCTGTGCGCGTGCGTCGACGCCTGCGTCTTTGTGCTGAAGAAGTTAGTGGTTCGTCGGCGGGGACGCCGACGGTATGCGATGTGGCTTGGACATTCGTGTCCAAGCGTTGTTCGTCGGCGGGGACGCCGACGCTACGGGTTTGGGTTTCGTCGGCAGGGACGCCGACGCTATGCGATGTGGCTTGGACATTCGTGTCCAAGCGTTGTTCGTCGGCGGGGACGCCGACGCTACGGGTTTGGGTTT
>CALAMM010000196.1 GCA_937925775.1 uncultured Fimbriimonadales bacterium | reverse complement strand
GCGTGTCGCGCTGGAGCATGTCGTCTCGCCTCTGCTCCAATCCGCAGCAATCCGCATGAAACCGATTTACAACCCCCTCGAGCAGATTGACGGCGAACCGCACCCGTTGCGGGTGGCGGGGCTTGTCCTACCGATGGGCGTGGTGGAGACACGCGCGACGCTCGCGGACCCGAACCGCGCACGCGAGTATCGGCTCCGAACGGAAGGGCGCGAGGAACCCAAGAACTTCAAGCGTGTGCGCGAGATGACCAACTCGTTTGAGAGCAGCGGACAGCGCGAGAGGGTATACGAATGGTACCAGACGGGGCTTGCGCCGCTTTTCTACTCCACTGTTCTTGTCGGGCTGGCGACCGATGAGAAACGGCTTGCAACCACGAACCGCGAGCGGGTTCCTATGCAGGATGTGGACGCCCGTGTCGAGCGCGAACGCGCACTCCGCTCCGACCTACGCCCGCCCGATAAGAAACTATTGAAGCGATGGGCGGATCTGAACCGACGCTGGATATTGCCGCCCCATCTTCTCTACACGCGCGGGCTGATGCTCTATGAGTGGCTCCAGCGGACGACGGAGACGGGCGCGCCCCATCTGAAGGAGGCGTCGAACTGGTTCTTAGCCCAGTACGGCTACAGCCCCATCACGCGCGAGGGGCTGATACGGGGTGGGACGGAACTCTTGAGCCTCTTGGTTTCGGACCCGAAGGCGCGTAAGCGGTTGTTCGAACGGAAACCGCTCCGTCAGGACGCTTACCTCAACAGCCTCTATCGGTTCCCGGTCATCGAGTTGATGCGCGTCGTGCTGCGCTCGCCTAAGTTTTTGGAGCGTACCGATTTCGCGGATGTTATGGACGCATACGGGCTGGAACGCGCGTTGCTCGCCTACGGTCGTGCGGATGCGCACCCATCCGAGGGCGGGGCAGGCGTCCAGAACGCCGAAGAGGCGCTCTTCAAGTTTGTTTCGGGGTTCACCCGTATCCTCCAGAACAGCAACGACCCGCGCGTGAAGGAACTGCTGACGGACACGCCACGCGCCCGTGCGCTGTGGCAGGAGTATCTCACGGACGCGATAGACGCGATGCAGCGCGAGGGGACGCCAGGGAACGCGCCCAGCTACTTCTTGGGTCATAACATCGCGCTCGCGCTCGCGCTGGCGCGGTACGAGACGGAAATGCTCGCACGCGCCGACCGAAAGGAACTGGACGCGGTACTGACAGGGCTGGGCGATCCGCCCGTCACATTCGACATCAACACGACGCGAATCCGTTTCAACAGACCGAAGTTGCGCTCATGAAACCGTGTTGGCAGGATAGGGATGAGCGACCTGCTCGGCTCATCACGCTCGCTCGGCTACGCAAACGGCGACCGCTCCGTTTGAGACGGTTCGCGCCGCCGAAGCCGTGGTACGAGTACGCCCAACAACTCTACCGTCATTACCGCGCCCGATACCGACACATGCACGGCGAGCCGTACCGCGCTATCGGGCGCGTGGGGCGTAGACCGCGTATCGGCAAACGGATACGAGCCGTGCTGGAGAGCGACGCCGACGCGCTCAACTTCTACCAGACGCCTGCTTGCCAGACGCTTCTACGGTGGCGGTTCGTCAACTCGTGGCTCCAGTTGCCCATCCCTTGCGGATGGCACGAGACGCTCCTTCGGAAACGGCGCGAGCAACAACTCGCGGACGCAATCCAAGAGCCGAACAGGCAGACCGCCGCGCGACGCCTGCGCGAACTCGTCCAAGAGGCGGGATGGTCGCGCGACAAACTCGCGCTCTGGCTGGAACGCGATGTCAACTCACTTTATGCAGGCAACGCGGACCCCGCGCCTGTGCTCCTGTACGACTACGACGCGCTGCTCGCGATGCCCATAGACTCCACCATCGCCTTCTACGGACCCCTCGAACTGCTCAGCCTCTTCAGGCTCGGACAGCAGAACTGGTATTTCCGAGCCTACGAGCGCGTCGGCTACGAGTGGTTCCAACCGCACATCATGCGCGGCGCGCTCCGACCTACCTACCTGCTCCAACGATGGGTCTACCGCGCCTTCGTGAAGAAGCGAGCCGACGGCTTCGTCCAGTCCAGCGAGCAGGCAATCAACGAATCCGAGCGGGGCGCGTAGTTGTTCTTCGTAATCGTGAACTGATACTCGTCGCCCGACGCCTCTATCTCAATCACCTGACGGGCTAAGTTGTAATACATGCGCGAGCCGAACGGACCGACCTTCGCTTTCGCACGCGCGTCCTCTTTCGCCACATGCGCTATCACCAGAACCGCGCAACCCGAACGCGCCAACTCCGACAACAACAGCATCACCTCACGCGCGATACGCTCATCGTTCAGAGAACCCTGAACCGCTGCGCTCAGACTGTCCAGAACAATCAGACCCGACGGATAACGCTGCGCTTCCTCGAACAGCGTCTCCGCAAACTCGAACAGGTTCTGGTGCACATGGTAGAACCGTCCTGAGTCTACTATCGGCTCCAACATCGGGTCGGACGCCTCGCTCATCCGATAACAGCGATGCCGAAAAATCTCAGGGTCGGTCAACTCCCAGTCAAAGTAGAGCCAGTGCTTGGGAACCGAACGGTCGTTGATGGCTATCACGCCGTCCACCGAATCGTGGAGCCAACGCGCCGTCAGAAGCAGGCTCAACGCGCTCTTCCCCACACCGCCGTCGCCTGCCAGTATCGTCACCGCGCCTATCGGAAAGAACGGGTAGAGCAAGAAACGCGCGGGCGAACCCCGATCCGTCGTGCCTCCTAACGGGTACGCCTTGTACGACTCGCGGCGCATCTGACGCCACATCGCGTAGACTGCCTCGACGAACTCCTCCGCTTCAGAAACCGTGCGCGAACGCGCTAAACGCGCTAACTGACGCGCTAAACGCTGACGCTCGTTCAGGTACTCGAAACCCACAACATCGTACAGGATGCGGTCATTGCTCTCCACCGCTAACCCGACATGCAACTGGTTCGGGTTCTCCGTCACACGCACCTGCATCCGATACGGGCGACATATCCACTGCGCCAACAACGGGCGACCGCCCGAAGGAACCCGTTTCACTAACTGGATGGATTTCATGACACCCTCGTTCTTCTTCACCGATACGATTCCTGCCACAAGCCGTCCAATCCACCAGACGGACACGATCGCCCGAACGCCACGACTCCAACAATGACGCCTCCGACGGGGATGCAGGCACACAAACGCTCCGACCACACGCGCTATACACCACTACCACACCAGACGCCGAATCGTACTCCCAACCGCGCAACTTGCTCAAACCGAACGCATAACTCACACGCTCCGTCACTAATACACACAGCACATCGCCCAGTACGCCCGACGCGCCCTGACCCAGCAAGTACCGCCAACGCAAGTCCACCTGAGCAGGACGCAACGAACTGAACACCCAACACGCACGCTCCTCCCAACTCCCACCACGCGCGTACGGGAACACAAACTCCAACACCAACTCGCTCGTGAGCGACTGTGAGAGCCGTTCCCAACGCGGATGATACCCACGCGCCTCTATGAAACTCAGGTTCGCCAACGGCAAACGCGACCAGTCCAAATCGAAACCCGTCCGATGACCACGCGCTATCGCTAACGGAAGATACCGAACACAAGCGTCCCCAGACGCCTGCAAAACACGCTGACGCGCACGCGGGAACTCAGCACGGAACCATACACCCGAACGACCACCAGAACCACTACGAGCCAGAACTACCACCACCTACAACACGGCAGTACGAATCCCACAAATGCTCCACATCCACCAGACGACGCCGATGCTCGAAACTGCCCACTAAACCGCGCAACGCTACACGACACTCCTCTAAAAATTCCTCCGTCGCAGCCACCAACGCGCTCTCAGGCTCCAACTGACGCGCACACGCTAACGCACACACCAAACTCGGATACTCCCGCTCCAGAGACTCAGAAACCGCGCGCAAACCGCGCACCAGCACCTCGTACGACGCTCGCTCCGTCATAACCCCAAGTATCGAGTGTCACTCGAGCACCTAAAGAAACCGATCTGTCACCAACATTACTCACTTACCTTACTCTACCTGCCAGATCTCAGCGAAGCTGCCACGCCCGCGCCGACAGGCGCGGGAAAAATCGGCGGAGCCGTTCTTTTTTTGAAACCTGACTCCCCCGTCGTAGAGTTACTCTACCGGAACTGGAACCAGCGCGCTACGAAGAGGGAGTTTTCTAAGACGCCGATTGACCCGGGCTCGATTGACATGACGAACCCAACCCAGAACGTTAATTCTAAGAGTTTCTTTTTTAAAGACAGGCTCACGAAAATTGCATTTGGCATGGGTTTGAATTGCACTTGCGCGTGTGCGAAAATTGCACTTGCCAGGGTGGAGTGGGTTATTGGGGGCTATGAGGGGTGTTGGGGATGGTTCGTTGTGGCGTCGATGGCTGGCGTTTGGGGTGTTTGTGGGTGTTTATGGGGGGTTCGTGGGGTGCGAGGGGGTAGTGGGAGGGGTGTTTAGGGTGTGTTCGGTTGTGGAAAAGGTCGCGCAGAGTGTTGGGAGCGCACTCTGCGCGTATCGGCTTTGACGGTGTATGTACGGTGGGAGTAGGGGAGAGGTTAAGTCTTACGCCAGTGGTCGTCGTAGAGCCAGATGAGGAGGTTCATGCGGTGTTTCGGTTGCCATCGTTTCGTTTTCTGTGCGTACCGTTTGGCAGATTCGAGTATTTCGGGCAGTTGTTCTGCGCCGTGTTTGCGTACGACGGCGCGGAGCGCGTAGACCACTTGTGTCAGGCGCGGCGTGCGGGGGCGGGGAGGGTACAGTTTCAGGAGTTCCTCGGCGATAGGGGCGAGTTCACGGGCGCGCGCGGATTTCTGCGGGCGCGGGTTCCCACGCAGGCTCTTGAGGAACGATTCGTAGTTGCCTTGATACCCACCCAGCACGGCGAGTTCGTAGAGGCGTACCCAGTCGATGGCGTAGACCCACCGACCGCGCCCGACGCGCTGGAGCGACCACACACCGAGCTGGCACAACCGCCAGCGGTATCGGCACTGCTGGGAAGGCGTGTACCCACGCTGCGCCAAGTGGTGTGTGTGGAAGTAGTCGCGTAGCACGCTTCCCATCAGCACGAACCGCAGGAACGACGGCAGTGAACCGCGCCGAACACGAACCCCTAACAGGTTCAACCCGTTCAGCACACTGTTGTAGCCACGCTCGTATCGCGCAATCGCCAACATGCCACTATTATACCCGATAGTTGTCAGGTATGTCAACCCCACAGGTAAACGGGTGCGCAGAAGGTCGGGGCTGTAGTCTGTTCGGGCGCACTGTTGTTTTGCCAAAGGCGTTTGTGGGGTTGCTGGCTCAGTCCTGCTGTTCGGGCGTGAAATAGTTGGGCGGCAACCTCATCGCGTTCGCCAGCGCGGCGAGCCGTTCGGGGCTGGGGCGCAGTCTGCCGAGTTCGTACTTGCGGATAGTTTCGTGGCTCACGCCCGTTGCGCGAGCCAGCTCGCGCAGCGTCATCCGTGC
The DNA here is from genome assembly GCA_937925775.1 of uncultured Fimbriimonadales bacterium. Classification (GTDB taxonomy): domain Bacteria; phylum Armatimonadota; class Fimbriimonadia; order Fimbriimonadales; family GBS-DC; genus GBS-DC. The sequence goes on along the minus strand of CALAMM010000196.1, from coordinate 3,052 downwards.
TGCGTATCTCGCCTGCTTGATTTGTGAACCGATCGTTCTCATCGGGGGGTATTATACCCCATCCCAACGATGGGACGGGGCGCAGAGGGGCAAATAGCGGGCAAAAACGGGTATTCTTGGGGCATGTTCGGACTGAGTGAAACGGGGCTATTGATAGGCGTTTCGCCGTTCACGGCGCGGTTGCTTGTGGAATCGGTCTATGGGGACAGCCGTGTTGTGCTTTCGTGGGCGCGTGTGATGGAGTTGATGCAGTTGGCTCGTTTTTTGCCGTTCGGCTACACGGCGTCGGAGTTAGGCGAATGGTATGCGTGGTCGGTGTTGGAGCATGGGAGCGAGCCATTTTTATCGCGTGATGTGGTGGAGTCGGTTGTCGCGTCGTTTGTTTCGGACGCGAGCGTGCGCGTTTTAGTTCGGGACGCGCTGGGTTCGTTCTGGGCGTCGTGTGGGTTCGATGGCTCGCGTTTGTTGCGCTACACGCCTGTTGGCTGGGGCGGTCTCATCGTGTTGGATTCGGCGCGTCGGGCGGGCGCGCCGACGCTGGTGGGCACGGATTACCGCACTTCAGAGATTTACGACGCTTACCGTCGCACGCACAGTCTGGAACTGCTCGCGTGTGAGTGGAACCTTAGCGAGCGCGAGGTCTGTCGCGCGGTTCGGTTCCAGTGCTGGTTGTTATCGGCAGGAGCGTGAGCGGGCGCGTGGAACGAGTCAGTTATGGACACGCTGTTCGGCGTGGACTATGCGGAGTACCACGCGCGTCTGTTGCGGTTCCTTCGTCGGATAGGCGTCCCGTCGGAGGATGCGCAGGACTTAGTGCAAGAGACGCTCCTACGCGCCTACGAGTCGCGTGACCGATACCGTCCCCAGTATCCGCTATGGGTCTGGCTCCGTGCGATTGCTCGGAACCTTGCGATAGACTACTTCCGTCGCGTCCGTGTGGAGCAGCGTATCTTTGTGCCGTTAGAGTCGCTCCGCCACTGCGGGTGCGAGCCGAACATAGACTGGGAACGGTTGGACATAGAGCGTGCGCTCCTGCAGACGCCGGAGCCGTACCGCACGACGCTGGACTTATGGTGCGCGGGCTACGAGTATGCCGAAATCGCCGAGTTATTGGGTATCCGTATCGGCACGGTTCGTTCCCGTCTATCGCGTGCGCGTCGGTTTCTGGCTCAGTCCACAGAGGGTTCGGGGTAGCGTTGGATATGGGGCGCGTCCAGCCCGAGTGAAAGGAGCGTTTGGCGCAGCGTTTCCAGCGCAGGCGCGAGCGCGTCCATCGTTTCTGGCGTTCCGCGCAGCTCCAGCAGTAGTCCGAGCGCGTCGGTCTCCAACCGCCAACGCTCCCAGCGCATCGCGTTCGGCTCCGTCCAGAGCGTCGCCTCCACCGAAATCGGTTCGCTTTCCTCTTGGGGCGCGGGCGGCGCGGGCGCGAGCGTCGGACGCTCAGGTATCCGCGTGCGCGACGGAGGCGTACGCGCGGGCAACTGATACCGCTCCTGCAGATACGCTTCCGCGAACGCTTTGATAGCGTGGTAGTCTACGGGTAGGAACTGATCCTTGCGGAGTTGCGCGTAGGCTTCCACGAGCTCGCGCCTGCGACGGAGCCGTTCTATGGCGTCCTCGCTCCCCACATGCACCTCGCCCAGTATCTGGTAGACCGAGTAGGGCACATGCGGGTATCGGTAGCGGGGCGGGAACACCCGTGCGAGCGTCGCGGACTTGTAGACCATGTTCAGCGTTATGCGCAGCCCGTGCTCGCGCGTCAGGTACTCGTGGACGACCTCCGCTATCGTCGCCGTCGTCTCCTCGCCGTAGCGCGCCTCCGCGTGCAGGATCCAGTCCCCGACACGCCAACGGATACCCTCAAGGCTATGCTCGTGCTGGCTCCACTCACATAGGAGCGCAGCGAACTCCCGTACCGCCGAACGCAACTGCTCTCTCGCGCGACCTGTGGCGACGGCGTCATCGAAAACCTCCAAGATACGCTCGTCTATCGGTTCCATAGTATCAGGTAGGTTCGCTTCCATAATCGGTTCTCCTGCTACTTGTGGGGTACAATCTTGTCATGGTCAAGGCGCAAGCGGCTTGGACATTAGAGACGCCCCAGTTGCGTATCTACGCTCCGACGCCCGATGCTACGGCTCAGCACGGGGTCTATCGCGTGCTGAGAGCCGTGCGGCGCGAGGAACAGCACTGGCACTACCTCGTCGTCGTGGAGCGTGTGAGTCCGTGCGGGACGCGCTTGGTGCGCGACGCTTGGCGGTTCCCGTCCGTTGGCGACGCCGATAACGCTTACCAGTCACTGATTGACCAACTGGATCGGTTAGCACGCCCGCCACATACCGGGTTTCGGGCGTGGTTAGCACGGTTCCTGAACGGAGCACCACGACGGGAACCGCATAGAACAAGTCCAACGGGACACGCAAGTAGTCCGTTAGTACCGCCAGACCCGACTGCGTATAGGGCGGATTGAACGAACAGCGCGTATGGAGCGTCGGGTCGAACCGCACAAAACTGGGGAACCCGACATGCGGAACGGCTATCTCGTCCTCCCAAAGATCGCACCAGAGCAACCACCAGACCAGCGTCGTCCAGCGGAACTCGTACGGGGCGCGCACGAGCCGTTCCGACCAGCCTGCTGGCGGCGCATCCAGCACTTCCCAGCAACCAGCCTCCGAAAGTATCCCCCATGCGCCCTGCGCACTGTACCCGATGCTCTCAATCGGCGACCATAAGTCCGTCGCACGGACCCCCAATATCCGCTCGCTCACGAAGTCCAACTGCTTGCGCAAACGCGGGTATCGCTCGTACCATCCCAGACTCAGATGACGATGCCGAGATACGCCACGCCTGAGCCACTGATACCAACGACGCGCGTGCCTTTCAGGCAGGAGCGCACGCAAACCGTCCTGCCAGATTTCGAGCAGCTCGGACACGCGCAGATGGTTCAAGCACGCAACCATCCGCACCGTCAACGCTGGGTGGTACGGATACTCGAACAGGTCGGGGTAGTCCTCAGAACTCGGTATCCCCGTCCGTATCCTCGTCCCAAAGG
>CALAMM010000195.1 GCA_937925775.1 uncultured Fimbriimonadales bacterium | reverse complement strand
CCGCTCACGCACGCTACGCGGTAGGATTTCGGGCGCAACATGCGCGTACTGCACCGCACGATACAGAATCTGACGCATTCGCTTTTGACGAATGCCCTCTGTAAGCGGATAAATCGGCACGATACGGTTCACGCTCAACAGGCTGTCGGGATCGGCGCCGTCGGGCAGGTCTTCCCACTCTGGGGTCTCCATCTGCAAGCCGTATGGACTGTCCTTTACGACGCCATAGGCAACTATCGTGCAGTCGCGCAGTTTGGTCAGCGTGTCCTTCATGTAGGGCTGGTTGTACCAGACCAGCTCTATCACGCCCGAACCGTCGTCGAGATAGGCTTTCGTGAGGGTCATGTTGTTGCGCACTTTGACATTATCGACCGTGACGAGTTTGCCCGCGATCGTGACGGCTTCTCCGGGTCGGGCGTGGGCGAGTTTACGGAAATGGCGCCGATCTTCATAGCGTCGCGGCAGATGAAACAGGAGGTCGCCCAGCGTATAAATGTTGAGCTTGTTCAGCACCTGCGCCAGCTTTGGACCGACGCCTTTGAGGTACTGAACCTCCGTCTCCAGCGTATAGCGCCGCGCTGTGGACATAGTATACGGGAGTATACCCTGAAACGCCTACTTGCTTATGACAGGCACCGTGATGCTGCTCGCGATAGGTGGGATGGCGTGTCCAGTGAGCCAGTGCGTCGGGGGCGTGGTGGGTGCGTGGAGCCAATCCTCCACAAGCGACTTTTTGAACACGCCGCCTCCAACGCGCCTCACTGTTCAGGGGGTGACTTGACCCCGGCAGGCTTTACCTGAGGGCGCGCTGCACCCCGCCGCGCCTGCAGGCGCAGCCAGACCAGATCGCGCAGCATCCGCAGCCCATCGCGTAGCAGGCGCACCTTCGAGCCTTCCTGATGCATCCATCGGATGGGCACTTCCGCAATCGGATAGCCTAACCGCTGCGCGTAAAATAGCGATTCAAAGTCGAAACTGAACCCGTCCAGTCGGCAGCGCGAGAAGATGTCGTATGCCGCCTTGCGTGTGAAAAGTTTGAACCCACACTGTGTATCGTGGATGCCGCGCACTGCGAGCAGCTGCACCACTTTGTTGAACAGGCGTCCCGCGATTTCGCGGTAGAACGGCTGGCGCACCACCAGTTGCGATTCACGCAGGGGACGCGAGCCGATGGCAATAGCGTAGCCCCTATCTAAGTACGGTTCCAGTTTCTCCAGCTCCTCAATGGGCGTGGCGAGGTCGGCGTCGCTGAACAGCACGCGCTCGCCCCGCGCCCGCAGGATGCCGTAGCGCACCGCGTAGCCCTTGCCCCGATTAGGCTGGTAGGCAAGCAGTTGCACTTGGGGATGCGTCGCCGCGAAGCGTTGCACGAGGGATTCGGTGGCATCTGTGCTGCCATCGCTGACCACCAGAATCTCGTAGGTCTCACCGCGCCCGTTCAGGTACTCCACGATGCGTTGCAGCGTGTGTTCGATGCGCGTCTCTTCGTTGTAGGCGGGGATGACGACCGACAGGCGGGGCGCTATTTCAGACACCGAACACCTCCTGCAACGCACGCTCGAACGCCTCTGTCGCCTCGCGCCCAAACAGACAGAAGCGGATGAGCTTGAGATTCGAACCGCCGTCCAAGTGCGCCTTGAGGGTCTCCATCATAATCCGTGCGCCTTCGTTTAGCGGGAACCCTGCGATGCCCATTCCCACCGCAGGGAACGCAATGCGCTCCACCCCGTGCGTCTCGGCAAGCCTGAGGCTGTGCGCGACGCTGCGACGAATCGAGTCGGCGGTCGCTTTGCCTCCCAGTGGCATACTTGCAGCGTGGATGACATACCGTGCAGGGAGATTCCCTGCGCCTGTAATTGCCGCCTCGCCCACTTGAATGGGTCCATGGCGGTCGCACTCTTCCTGAATGCTGGGACCGCCTTTTCGCGCGATGGCGCCCGCGACGCCACCGCCCAGTATCAAAGCGCTATTTGCCGCGTTCACAATCGCGTCGACGGCTTGCTCGGTGATGTCCGCTTCCAGCACTTCTATCGCGGCGCCCCGATAGGTTGTGGTCGTCATACAGGCTAATTCTACCCCGTCCACTCGTGTCCCATCCCCCTTGAGGCTGTTTGGGGAATCGGAGGGCGCGTTTTTTTCAGCCTTCACCCCCTCGGGGAGGGAGTGGGAAAGCTGCGTTGGACCTTGGTTTGTGTGGTCATTAATCTCCGCCGTCGGCGTGGGAATGCTTTGCGTCGCCGAAACGGGTGCGACGACATTCCTGTCGTCGCGCAGTCTGTCAGCAGGACGCTCTAAGTGGCTTGGACAGTCTTGTCCAAGCGTGGTTCGTTGGCGGGACGCCGACGCTACGCAGGTGTGTGTCGTCGGCGGGGACGCCGACGCTACGTTGGGGGGTTCGTAGCGTCAGCGTCTCGCTGACGAAAAACACGACGCTACGAGTGTGGCTTGGACAGTCTTGTCCAAGCGTTGCTCGTTGGCGGGACGCCGACGCTACGCAGGTGTGTGTCGTCGGCGGGGACGCCGACGCTACGGGTTTCGGTGTTC
>CALAMM010000194.1 GCA_937925775.1 uncultured Fimbriimonadales bacterium | reverse complement strand
TGGAACAACGGATTACGCTGGTAGTCGTTGTTGACATAGAACCAGAGCGTGAGAAAGGTCTCATCGTAGTCTTGCGCGTAGGCTTGGGTGGCAATCGCCAGTTGGCGCGCGTTGGAGAGGCACTGGGTTTGGCGCGCTTTCTCGCGCGCCTGAGCAAACACAGGAAACAGAATCGCCGCCAAAATCGCGATGATTGCAATCACGACCAATAGCTCTATCAGGGTAAAGGCTCCTCGTCTCACTGCTTCTACCTCCAGACGGCTTTAGGTTGCGCAATCTCCTCTTTTGATTTGGTTAAGACTTTTCGATTATACCCCACTTTTGGGAGACTATCCCGAAAAGTCAGTTTTTGCCCTCACTCCCAGCCCCTCTCCCGTGCAGGGGGCAGTCCGTCGTTCTCAGCGTTGTGGGCAAATCGGGCAATCGCAGGCAGTCTATACGGATGAGAGCCAAGCTCAAATTCTCAAATCGTCTCTACTGCCCCCTTCCCAAGTTGGGTACACTTTCTGTCATGGCGCGTGACCCAAAACCACTGAAAGCGAAGCTGGACGCCCTCTGTGAACGGCATCGAGGCGTGATGGGCTATAGCCTGTTTCATACCCGATACAATCATCGGATTGACCATCGCGGCGATGAAATCTTCCCTACTGCCAGCACTATCAAGATTGCCGTAATGAGCAAGGCGATGGAGGAAATCGACGCGGGACGCCTCAGTTATAGCGAGAAACTACCGATTACCCCTGACGACATTCGCGAAGGCTCGGGGCTACTTCAGTTTTACAAGGAGAACCAGTCGGTGGAGGTGAAGTTGCTCCTGCACTTGATGATTACGGTCAGCGACAACACGGCGACGATTATGCTGGCTCGGCGTCTGGGCACGGTGGAGGTGAATCGCCACTTGGAGCGGCTGGGTTTGCGCAACACGAAGTTGCTCGCGTTGCACCCGCCCGACGACGCCGAACTCAAAGCCCTGCGCGAGCAGTGGGGGATGGGCATGTGTACCCCGAACGAGATGGTGCAGCTGCTGGACGCCATCCGCACGAACCGCGCCGCCTCGCCCGCCGCATGCGAGCGCATGTTGCGAATCATGAGCCATCAGTATTATGATGACTTGATTGGCAGCTCTGTGCCCCCGTGGGTGGTGGCGTGTCTAAAGTCTGGGGCGGTGAACCGCTCGCGCTCGGATGTGGGGATTGTGTTTGCGCCGTCGGGGGCGTACATACTCGCAGTATACACGAAAGCGAACGAGGACACGCGCTGGACACCCGACAACGAGGCGGAAGTCGCCATCCGTGAGGTCGCCCGTGAGGTGTGGCGGTTCTATCACCCGCGCGACCCGTGGCGACCGCCAAAAGGCGCGGAAAAACTCGCGGTCGGCTAAGGAGGAGGGGAGCCATGAGCGCCACGGACACGATAGACCAACGCCGTAATGCTCGCACCACACGCTCGCTAATCCTGCTCACGATCTTTGGGCTACTTGCGCTCTTTTTCGCGCTGAACTTCCGAGTCGTGGTGGTGAGCGGACCCTCGATGGAGCCGACCTACCACAACGGCGACCGTCTGCTGATGACCACCGCCTACTGGCTCTTTGGACCTATTCAGAAAGGCGATGTGGTGGTGATTGTGCGTCCAACAGGCGAGCTGCTCATCAAGCGCGTGGTTGCCCTCGAGGGCGAGCAGGTGCCACGCGCCTACTGGTCGCCACTGGTCTATATGATGGGCGGGCGCGTGCCTGAAGGGCATATTTTCGTGGTAGGCGACAATCTGGAACGCTCGGAAGACAGCCGTCAGCTGGGGGCGATCCCGCTGAGTTATGTGCAGGGCAAGATTGTCGGTGGGTGGAGGGAGCTGCCTTGACCGATTGGGATACCCTCACGGCGATTTGGGCGGGCAGGCGGATGCAGTTTGTCCCTGCGGAGCAGGTGATGGAGTTCCCTACGCCGCGCTATGTGGTGGTGCTAATCAGCGACGGCGCGGGACGCTACTTGCTGGCGAACATTCGGGAGCGGGGCTACTGCGCACCGAGCGGGCGGATTGAAGCGGGCGAGACGCCTGAAGCCGCCGCCCGACGCGAAGCGTACGAGGAGGGAGGGGTAATCTTGGGGCAGATGGAACAGATTGGTGTGTACTTGCTTAGCCCCTGCTCTGCCGAGCAGGCTACGCCCTGCAGTGCGCCCGTGTTTTTGGCGCTGGCGGAGCGCATCGAGCCGCTGCGGACGGATTCCGAATCGCTGGGCGTGCGGTGGGCGTCGCTAAGCGAGCTCCCTGCGCTTTATTACGACTGGTCGCCCTTGATTGAGGCGGTGTTTCGGTATGCAGAGGAACGGCGTCAAGTCGCTGGGCAACGGTAAGGCGAGGGTGAAGGCGCGTGCGCCGCAGTGGGCGTCTTGGGCGGCGGGGCTAACAGGCGTCGGTGTAGCGCTGGTGCCGTGGCTGTCGGGGAGCGTGTATGTGGGGGCGCGCCCTGTTGCGCCCGACGACACGCTCGGCGCCCTGCTCTGGAGCGCGGATATGCCCTTGATGGGGATGCTCTTGGTGAGCTTGCTCATTCTCGCGGGCTTTTTCATCGCTGCGTGGAACGCCGGGATGTGGCGGCTGCCTGTGGGGCGGTTCCTTGCGCCGTTCGCGCTGTGCATCCTCTGGATGGGGTTATCTACCGTGCTGATGCAGTCGGGCTGGGCAGGGATGCTGCGGGTGGTGCAGTGGCTGGTGGGGCTGGTGAGTGTCTTGACCATCGTTGCGGTGGTGCGGCGGGGCGCGTCCGCGTGGCTGGTTCTCGTACCAGTGGTTGCGAGCGCGAGCCTGCTGGGGCTGCGTGGCGGCGTGGAGTACCTCCTGAACGCGCTGGGAGGCGTGCCGAACTGGCGCGTGTTCGCGAGCTTCTTCAATCCGAACCTGCTGGCGGGCTACTTGGTGATGTCCGCGCCGCTTACGATGGGACTGCTGATGATGCTGGGGCGCGAGTTGCCTGAGCCGCGGCGTCGGAGCTACACAGCGTTGCTCACTGTGGCGTTATGGTTGCAGTTGAGCGCGCTCGCGCTCACCGCCTCGCGACTGGGCATGCTGGCGTTTTTGGGCGCGGGGGTGGTGCTGCTGGGGGTTGCGGGCGCATGGCGGCTGCTTACGCGCGACTTCCTCGCGCGGCTGGCGTTGGTGGGCATCCTGCTGCTCGGTGTAGGCTGGCTTAGCACGCCCGCAACCCAACGCCTGACGCCCCAAGCCGCCGCCCAAGATGTGCATTCAGGCGCGTTCCGCATCGAAACTTGGAAAGGCGCCGTGCGCACCGCGTTAGCGAACCCTGTCTTCGGCGTCGGCACCGGCGCGTTCGAGTGGCAGTATCCCCGCTACGCGACGGTCGGCTACACCCGCTCCGCGCACAACACCTATTTGGAAATCGCGGCGGAGTCGGGATGGCCTGCGCTGCTGCTTGTTATAGCGTTCGCGTTCGGCTGGGCAACGCGCGCCCTGCAAGCGGAGCTGCCCCCTGACCCGAACCGCCCTGCGCCGCGCGGGATGGACTGGCGTCCCGCGCGAGTGGGGCTTTTCGCAGGCGTCGTCGGCGCAGCGCTCCACAACGCTGTCGATTCCGACCTGCAGGTGTTTGCAAACCTGCTGACGCTCTGTGCCCTGCTGGGACTCGGACTCGCGCTCTCAGTGGACGGCGTGTTCACGCTGCCTATCCGTGCCATCGAGCGACGCGGCACCGCGCTGGTCGTCACCCTTACTTTGGCAACCGCGCTCGCCGCCTTCGGGCTGGGCGAGTGGTTCGCCAACCAAGGGCGGTACAAGACACTGGTCTCCCATGTGCCGCAGGCGGCGGAACTCTACAGCCTCGCACGCCGATTCGACGCGAGCAACCCCGATTACCTCATGGATGCTGGGGAACTCTACTACGCGCTGGGCAGGCGCGAGACGGCGTTTGAGCTGATGACACGCTCAGTCAAGCTCAAGCCGTCGCCGCGCAACCTCTATCGGCTGGGGCTGTATTATGAGCGTGAGGGCGATGTGGAGCAGGCGCGAGCGCACTATCAAGCGGCGCTGGAGCGCGACCCCCACAGCCTGCCCGCACTGCTCAAACTGGCTCAGCTGGCACAGCGCGACCGTGATGAACCCCGTCTTAGTGAGGAGGCGAAACGCTATTACGAGCGTGTAGTGGAAATCCAGAACAGCCCTTACGGGCGCATTCGCGCCGTGCCCGAAATCGTCGAGACCGCCTACGGCTTCGCCCACTTGGCGTTAGCTCGCCACTACCGCGCACTGGGCGAACTGCCCAAAGCGCAGGCGCATTACGAGCAAGCGCTGCAGATATTCCGCAACTACCGCGAGGTCACCTACCCGTTCAACTTGGCAGGACGCGCGTTGGGGATGTATAACCCCGAACGGGAGCGACAAATCCTGAGCGCGCACCTGCAGACGCTGAGCGACCTCGCTGCCCTCTACGAGGCACAGGGACGCACGCAGGACGCCGCAGCGCTACGCGCAGAGTATAGCCGAATCAGCGCGGAGTGATTAGCCTCTTGGCAGCGCCTCGGCTCCCAAGCTCTGGTGGTACTCTGCCCGAAACCGCTCCAGCCCCTGCTGGAATGAGGCATCGATTTCGTAGACCATCACCTCGCGCAGGTAGCGACGGCACAGCGCACGCGGGATCCCCGTGCGAGCCGCTTCCATATCGATAATCAGCTCCAAATGCGCCTTGCCCCACTGGTAGCTGGTGTGCAGCAGTTCTGTGAGTTGGGCGGCGGGCGCGTCGGGGTTCATCAGCCACATCGCCCACACAAACGGCAGTCCCGTCCACTCGTACCATGCCAAGCCGAGGTCCAAAATCACGGTGGCTTCTTCATGATGTGCCGTCATACCGAGATCGCCGATCAGCAACGCGGCGTCCGCAAGGCGTAGCATCGCCTTCAGGTCAGGCACCGCAGCGAGATAGTTGGGCTGAACCCCGTACGCGCGCTCCAGCAAGATGCGCGTCAGCGCGGCGGAAGTAAGCGAACTCGTGTCCAGCGCGACCGAGCGAACCTCCGACACGGGACGCTTGCAAAACAGGCGCACGCTCAAGACCTCGCGGCGGGAAGCGATTGCCAGCCCCTCGACGAAGCGCGTTTCAGGACGGCGAAAATGCTCCACCGACGAGACGAGGGCGACATCGAGCGCGGCATGCTTTAGCAGGCGCGCCAGTTCCGATGGAGGCGCGTAGATTACCTCCGCGTAGCGTGCGCCCGCCTCGCGCTCCAGCCAGCGCGTGAGGGGCGCGGCGTTGAGATAGGGCACACTCCCGACCCGAAAACGCATTTTAGAACACCCTGTCCAACAGCGCGAACCCAAACAACCCGATGCTCACATAGCCGTTCATCGTGAAAAAGGCAACATCCAAGCGGCTCAGGTCGTTCGGCTTCACCAGCGACTGCTCGTAGGCGAGCATCGCCGCAGCGAAGACGACGCCCGCATAGTACCACCCGCCTGCGCCCAGCGTGAAACCCCCAATCGCCAGCGCAACGATGCAGAGCGCGTGCGAGACCCGCGAAATCAGGATTGCCCGCGCCGCGCCCAGCGTCTGCGGCAGGCTCCGCAACCCATGCGCACGGTCAAACGCCTCGTCCTGCAAACTATAGAGGATGTCGAACCCGGCCACCCACAGCGCCACGCCCAATGTAAGCCACAGGGGCGCAGGCGCCAGCGTCTCCCGAACCGCAATCCAGACCGCGCTTGGAGCAATCCCCAGCGATAACCCCAGCCAGTAGTGCGAAAGCGGAGTGAACCGCTTGGAGTAGGAGTAGCCCAGAATCACGGCTAAGGCGACGGGCGCAAGCGCAAAGCAGACCCAATTCAACTGCCACGCCGCGTACAGAAAAAGCAGGATCGACACAGCCAGCGCACCGCCCATCTGGCGTACTGTCAGCAAGCCTGCAGGCAATGCGCGGGCACGGGTACGCGGATTCAGCGCGTCGATGTCCCGATCCACAATTCGGTTGAACGCCATCGCTGCGGTGCGGGCGGAGACCATCGCGACCAGAATCCAGCCTACCACCCGCGCCGAGGGAACCCCCTCCGCTGCATACAGCAAACTCAGCAGGGCAAACGGCAGGGCGAAAATCGTATGCTCGAACTTAATCGCCTCCAAAAAGATGCGAATCTTGCGCCCAGCAAGGTGCAGGCTCGACATGGGTGTGTTAAGTGTACCTGATTCTTAGGGTTTCGCTTCTTGGAGTGCCTGAAGGACGCTGGCGAGCGTGTTTTCGAGGGCTTTCTGGGTGGCGGTGAGCGTGAGATCGGCGCGGGTGCGCTCCAGGACGGCGCGGAGGGCATCGCTGGTGCGCCTCAAGCCCCCTGTCACCGCGTCAGGATAGTCGAAGGTCACCAGTTCATCGTAGATTTCGTCCATCACGCCGAGCAGGGTTTCCGCGTGGACGAGTTCGCCTGCGCGAAGCAGGTCCAGCACATAGCGTCGGCACTCTGAGGCGGCTTCAGCGATGCCGTTCAGGTAGGCGGCGACATCCACGCCCAGCTCGTCAGGCTCGGGGAGCGCGTCGCCCAGCACGATAGCATAGAGCGCCTCGCCCTCCACATACTCTTTCTCAGCATCGTGCAGGAAACCCGCGTAATAGATGCTGGGATAGGGACGCAGCTGTTCGCGGGCGTGGCTGATTTCGCTGTGAGCCGCCTTCAGCAGCTCGCGACAGGTTTCAAACTCGTGGCGGTGTAGGCTCCGAATAGCCCGCGCACACAGCTGGGTCGCCTTCCGACATGCCTGTAGCCCCGCCTCACGCGCCTGATGACGCGCCTCAATCTGCTGGCGCAGCTGCTCGGCTATCTCACTCCAGTGGTTCATACTGAAAAGTATACCTCTCTTGGGGGTGGGGAGCCTGCTGAACCTCGCCCCACAGATCGTACACCGCCGCTTGGGTAATCGCCACCTCCACGAAATCGCCCGGTGGCGCGGTGCAGCGCTTCACATAGACTAACCCATCAACATCAGGCGCGTCGCGGTGAGAGCGTCCGATGGCGTACTTGCCGTCCTTGCTGTAGCCCTCAATCAACACGCGCAGGGTTCTCCCCACCAGCTGCTGGTTCCGCCTTAGGGAAATCGGCTGCTGGAAGCGCATGAGCCTGTCGAAACGCTCGCGTTTGACGCGGAACGGCACTTGGTCGGGCATCTCGGCTGCGGGCGTGCCTTTCTCACGCGAATAGATAAACGCGCCCACCCGATCCAGCTGCGCCGCCTGCATAAACGCCAGCAAGTTCTGGAACTCCGCCTCGCCCTCGCCCGGAAAGCCCACGATAAAGGTGGTGCGAATCGCGATATCGGGCATAGCGGCGCGGAGTTTCTCTATCAGTTTCAAGTAGCGTTCGCCATCGCCCGGACGACGCATCGCGCGGAGTATCTTCGCGTCAGCGTGCTGCAACGGCACATCGAGGTACTTCGCCACTTTGGGCAGCGTTGCCATCGTCTCGATTAACTCGTCCGTGATACGCGAGGGGTAGGCGTAGTGAATGCGGAGCCACTCGATGCCCTCAATCGCGTGCAGCGCGCGCAACAGCGTGGGCAGCATGAACTTTTTATACAGGTCATAGCCGTACTGGGTGGTATCTTGGGCGATGAGGTTAATCTCCTTTGCGCCGTTTTCTGCGAGCCAGCGTGCTTCCTCCAAGACGCGCTCGATGGGCTTGCTCACATGCCTGCCACGAAAGGAGGGGATGGTGCAGAAAGTGCATTGGTGGTCGCATCCTTCCGAGATTTTGAGGTACGCTGTCCAAGGGGCGCGGCTGCGCAGGCGCGTGGTCACCTCCGCCCAGCGGTGGTGGGGGGGCTGGATGTCGGTGATTGGCTGGCGCGCGGCGCAGGCGGAGCCGACAATCTCGGCAAAGCGTGCCATCTGCCCCACCCCCACCCAGGCGTCCACCTCAGGCAACAGCTGCTGGAGCGATTCGCCGAGCCGCTGCACCATACATCCCGCCACGATAACGCGCTGGGTCTTCCCTTGCCGTTTGAGCTGGAGCGCCTCGCGAATGACCTGCATCCCCTCGCGCTGCGCCGATTCCAAAAACCCGCAGGTGTTGATAATCACCACATCAGGCGTGTCGGTGTGCGCGTCGAGTTGATAGCCCGCGCGCTGGAGCACGCCCGCAATCTCCTCGGAGTCGACCTCGTTCTTCGCGCAGCCAAGCGTGATGAGGCGCACCGTCGTGGACATCAGGAGGAGTATACCCCCTCACAAGGGCGCAGCGCATCATCCTATCGTGGGTGGGGTACACTTCTTGCGATGGGCGAGCAGGTACGCAGGGCGGTGTACCCAGGCAGTTTTGACCCGCCCACGATGGGGCATCTGGACATCATCCAGCGCGCGGCGCAGCTGTTCGATGAGGTAATCGTGGCGGTGGCTGTCAACTCGCAGAAGCAGCCGCTGTTCAGTCTTGAGGAGCGGGTGGAGATGCTGCAGGAGTGTTGCAAGGCGTTGGGCAATGTGCGCGTCGCCGCGCTGGATGGCTTGCTGGCACGCTTTGCGCAGCAAGTAGGCGCATGCGCTATCGTGCGCGGGCTGCGCGCTGTGTCCGACTTCGAGTACGAGTTCCAGATGGCGACCATGAACCGCCAACTCGCCCCAGAGGTGGACACCTGCTTCCTGATGACCCATCAGCAATATGCGTTCCTGTCCTCCTCTATCGTGAAGGAGGTGGCGCGATTGGGCGGCGCCGTCGACCACCTTGTGCCCCCGAATGTCGCCCACAAACTGCGGGTAAAATTCACCTCCACAACGGCAGGAACCCCCACCCCGTAGTCGAAAACACTGGTTATCGCGGAGGCTCAGGGCTATGATACACACGGATGGGATGCTGATACGGAAATGGTTGCGCGAGCTGGATCAGGCGTTTGAGAACGCGCGGAGTTTTGGACCCTTCGTAATCGGTTTAGATAAAGGCGAGTGTCATAATCGCGTGCAGCAGATTCTGGCGAACCTGCCCAGCGATCTCGACAAGGCGGAGCGAGTGCTGCGCGAGAGCGACCGCCTGCTTGGGGGCGCGCAGACCGAAGCGCAGATGACCCTCGCGCAAGCGCATGAGGAGGCACGGCGCATTATCGAGCAGGCGCGCCGCGAAGCTGAGCAAATCCTCGAACGCGCCCAGCAAGAGCAACAGCGCATGCTCAGCCAAACCGAAGTCTATCAACTGGCACAAATGCAGGCACAGGAGATCCTCGAATCGGCACGGGAGAAGGCGCACCAGATTCGGCAGGGCGCGGACGAATATGCTTACGAGGTGTTGACCCAGCTGGAGGGCGCGCTGGCAAAGGTGATGAACACCGTCCAAAACGGCAAGGTGCTCCTGGAGGATTACCTCAAGCAGCGCGTGGGCACGCGCCGCTAAAGCGGCGGCTTAATCGGCAGGAAGGTCAGTCCCAGCCGCAACAGGCTCTTGAAACGCAGTGGGTAGAGCTGCAGCGAGCGCAGGTACGCCCGCCGCGCCTGCTTGCGCTCGCCCAGCAGCGCGTACTCCGTGCCCAAGCAGGCGTAGGAATGCGCTAACGCCTTGCGCATCGCCCCCACATCGGTCGCCCGCTGCCACAAACGCCACTCATTGGCGTGAATCGTCTCCGTGCGCACCTTCACATCATCTTCATACACGCGCCGATGCTGGAACGAAGCGTTCGCCCCATGCACGCGGTACATCGTTAGCGGCTCGTCGATATAACCGATATCGTACTCCAGCGCCACGCGGAACCACATCTCCCAGTCGCCCGACCCAAACAAATCCTCTCGGAACCCGCCCAGCCGCTCGAAGCACTCGCGCCGTATCAGCACCGACGAGGCGATAATCTTATTGCAGCGCACCAGCGCCTCGATGATGTTTCCCGTCGGTGTGCGGGGCCACTCGAAGCCCAGCGGATTGCCCGGCAACACGCGCCCCTCGCCGTCGATGAAATACCCCCCCGTGTGTACCAGCCCCACCTCAGGGTGCGCCTTGAGCAACGCCACTTGCTTTTCGAGCTTGGTGGGCATCCACAAATCGTCTGAGTTCAGTATCGCCAGATACTCCCCACGCGACTCGGCGACACAGCGGTTCAGCGTGGGGTATGTGCCACGATTCGGCTGCACAAACAGCCGCACGCGCTCGCCGTAGGACTGCAAAAGTTCCACCGAGCCGTCCGTGCTGCCGTCGTCCACTACCACGATTTCGTAGTCGGTATAAGTCTGCTCGAACACGCTTTGTAGCGCGTCGGGCAGGAACCGCGCGTGATTGTAGCTGGGAATCAGCACGCTCACTTCAGGCATAGCTCGATAGTACCTGCTCTGCTCGATTCACCCTGCGGTCTCCCTGTCCTTGCTAACGAACCCTACATATACCCCTGAATTGGGCACGAAATTTGCTCCGAGAGTGTCCGATTAGGAACAGATTCGCGGTCCACGCTGTCGAAATTGGCTATGCACGGGAGGCGCGACTGTGAAATTTTCACAGGGATATGGAATACCACCCTTGCGGGCGGCGAAATCTCACGGAACGAGGTGATACGACGATGAGCCAAGGGAACTGGCAGAACCGCAAGCCGGTACGACTGACGAAGCGCGAGATCGAGGTGCTGAGCCTCATCGCGCAGGGACGCTCCTCGCAGGAAGTAGCGGACGCCCTCTTTGTGAGCAAACGCACGGTGGACTTCCACTTAGCCAACATCTACGAGAAGCTCAATGTAAACAACCGTGTGAAAGCGTTCCGGCGCGCGGCGCAGATGGGGCTGATCCCTATTGAAACCTTCTTCGGCGAGGTCGCGGACTGAGGAGGGGGAAACCCAACATCGCGCGCGGGGCAGGGGTGGACATCCCTGCCCCATTTATTCAATCGGGCTGAACCGCTCGTACAGCACGCTGTTGACCGCCGTGAGCGCCATGCCCACACACATATTCGCCGCGAACGCCAGCCCCGCCGTCAGAAGCAGATTCCACTGCAGCCCCACTCCCAGAACCCAAAGCCCCAGTCCCGGCGCACCACTCAACAGCAGCGCAGGCACCATCAGCACCCCCGTGAGCAGGCGCTGCGTGTAATCCGACGGGTCGGGGTTCACCAGCGCAATCCACATCATCGCCATCTGCAACACGGCACACCACGAAATCGCCACCAAACTCGCGCCCAACCAGAACAGCCAATCCGACGGGAACAGCAGACTGGCCAGAATCACGGTACACAGTTGTGAGAGCGTAAACAGCACTACCGTGGGCAACGCCTCTATGACCACCACCGCGCGCGGCGAAAACGGCAACGGCTTTTGCCACTCCACCCGTCGCAGCAGGTCGGTCATGCTGTAGTACGCGCCGAAGGCAACAAAAAATACAATCAGCGACTGCACCAAAACATAAACCATGCGCAGCGCGACAGTGAGGTTGCGTTCGGGATTGGCGTTGAGGTGGACTAACAGCATGATGCCGACGGGCAGCACCGCCATGAGGACGATCATCACGAGGTTGCCCCAGCCGCTGGCACGCCAAGTAATCAACAGGTCGCGCCAGAGGAGCGCCCACACGCCTCGTGGCGTCCAGCGTTCCAGCCAGCGCAGGGTGCGCAGCGGTTTCTTCGCCGCGCTCTCCGCTTTGCGCTCGATGTAGGCGCGGAACGGGTCGCGTTGCGCAGCGCGCGCCTGAGCCCCTTTACGAGCCAGCGACGCGCCCACCTCATAGAGCCGATCCTGATAGCGCACAAGCGCCGCGTTGCCCAGCAAAGCTCCCACCAGCCAGAACACCAGCCCGAACCAGAGCGCAGGCGTGAAACCAGTGTAGAGGATTAAGGCTGCGTCCGCCAGCGCACGCACAGGCAGGAGCAGGACATAGGCAGGTGTCCAATCCACTGCCTGCCCAAGCGCTGTCAGGAACCCGTGCCCTGGCTCAGCGAAGCGCCGTTGCCACAGCCTACCGCCAACCACCAGCACACACAACACCGCCCAACCGATTAGCCCCCACGCCCAACGCTTTCGGTAGTTGCGCCCCGCAATCTCCGCCGCTTCCAACGCCACGCTCCCCAACAACGCCGATAAGAAGACCAGCATGTAGAGTACGGGGTAAATCAACACGGCCCACCCGCCCACCGCAGGCGGCTGCGCCAGCGCCATCATCCGCAGGTTCGCCCCACCGAACATAACCAGATAAAACGCTAACATCGCCAGAAAGAAGAGCGCACCCAGCATCCCGCGGAGCAGGATTAGCCCCCGAAACAGCGTGAGCGGCTTGAGCGGCGTCGTGAACAGATAATGCACATCGCTTTCCAGAACCAAAATCTGCGCAGGGCGAAAGACCGACGGGACCACTGTGAACACCACATAGAGCCAGTGTATCAACACGATGACGCCGACAGAGCGTGCGAAGATCTGTTCGGGCTGGAGCCCGCCCTGTGGCGTGCGGGGCGGTGGCGCGCCATATATTGAGCCGAGAAGCGCTGCGCCCCAGCCACACAGAAAGAAGCCGACCACCAGCAGGGTCAGAGCCGCGCGCACGGGATGGTCAAACGCGCGGCGCAACCCGTTGACGACCATGCGCACGGTCTGGAACAGCAGCACGCGCACCACAAGGCGCGTCATGAGCCGTCCATCACCTCAACCGTGATCTGGTCGTTGGTGTAGATGCACAAGCGCGCCGCGATGCGCAACGCCTCTTCCGCGATTTCACGGGCGGAGAGGTTGGTATGTTTGAGAAGTGCCTGCGCCGCTGCCTGCGCATACGCCCCGCCTGACCCGATGCCCACGACCCCCTCGTCTGGCTCCAGCACATTCCCATCGCCTGCGACGACCAGCATCGTATCGGCATCGGCGACCACCATCAGCGCGTCCAAGTGGCGCAATACGCGATCGGTGCGCCAATCTTTAGCGAACTCCACCGCCGCGCGACGCAGGTTGCCACCCACCGACTCCAGCTTCGATTCGAAGCGATCCATCAGTGCCTGCGCATCGGCAGCGGAGCCAGCGATGCCCGCCAGCACGCGGTTCTGATAAAGCCAGCGCACCTTGCGGGCGGTGTGCTTCATTACGACCTCGCCGAAGGTCACCTGCCCGTCTGCGGCGAAGGCGGTCTGCCCATCCCGCCGCACGGCTAACACGGTAGTGGCGTGGATTTTTCCGTTCATTCCTCATCCTCCAAGCTTAGGCTGGGCAGGGCGCGATTCACGGCTTGGCGTAGCCTGTCCAGCGTTAGGTGGGTGTAAATCTGCGTCGTGGTCAGGCGGCGATGTCCGAGCAGCTCCTGCACCGTGCGCAGGTCGGCGCCGCCGTCCAGCATGTGCGTGGCGAACGAGTGGCGCAGCGTGTGGGGGCTGATGTCCACGCCGATTTGCTTGCCGTAGCGCTTCACAAGGCGGTGCAGACTGCGCACCGTTAGGCGGTCGCCTCGCGCGTTCAGAAACAGCGCGCGCGTGGGATGGTTGGGATTCAGCAGTTTCGGGCGAGCATGCTGGAGGTATTCTATCAACGCCTCGTGCGCCGCTTGTCCGAACAGGACGACGCGCATCCGCCCGCCCTTGCCGCGCACCCGCGCCGCCGACTGCGACAAATCCAGCGCGTTCACATCCAGACTTGCCAACTCGCTCACACGCAAGCCTGTCGCGTACAGCAGTTCCAGAATCGCCCGATCGCGCACGCGCAGGGGGTCATCTTCGAGGTCAGGCTGCTGAACAAGCTGTTCCGCCTGCGCCGCAGTGAGAAACTTCGGCAGTGGGCGTTTCTGAATGGGGAGGGCAATCTCCGCGCTGGGGTCGCGCTCCAGCCAGCCCATCGCACGACAAAACTTGAAAAATGCTCGCAAACAGTAGAGCTTCCGCTCGCGCGTGCGTCGGCTCGCCGCGCGATGCGAATCGATCCAGCTGCGCACGAGCCGTTCGTTCAAATGCTCCACCTGCTCGATGCCCGCGCCGAGCGCATATTCCACAAACTGCGCAAGGTCGGTGCCATACGCCTTGAGCGTGTGAGGCGAGCGCGTCGCGCCCAGATGCGTCAGGAACCGCTCCACAGCCTCGTCCAAGTGCATCGCTGAAATTGTACCTGGTTCAGAGGCTATTTGGGAAAGTGAGCGAGGGGCTTCCTCTACATATCGGCGTTCACTCCCCTCCCCACATCGCGGGAGAGGGGTTGGGGGTAAAGGCACTCAACTGCCCACCAAGGCGTTCGGAAAAAAAGGCGTGGCAGGAGCGCACCTACGGGTGCCCCTTACACTGTCAGCCCCTGCGGGTACAATTCCACACGATGCGCTCCCTTGCTCACAAGGTGCTTGCCCTGCTGAAAATCTACATCGCGGATAGCCTCGCCTACCGCGCCAGCGCGTTCATCTGGATGTTGACCGATATCGTGCATTGCTTGGTGATGCCGCTGGTGTGGCTCTCTGCCTATAACGGGCGCGATGCAATCGCAGGGTACAACCCCGGCGAAATGGTCACCTACTATGTGATGATTGCCTTCACCACGAACTTCATCGTGAGCCACATTATGTGGGACTTATCGTGGGAGATTAAGGAGGGTGTCCTGTCGCAGTGGTTGTTGCGTCCTGTACCGATTGTATGGCGGTTGGTCGCGCAGAATCTCTCGTGGCGGGCGTTGCGGATGGTGCTGTTTGTGCCTGTGGCGGGGCTGGCGTTGTGGTACTACAGCCACTTCACCGCGCTTAGCCCGCTCTATTTGGGCTGGGCGTTCTGGCTGAGCGTGTTGCTGGGGCATCTGGTGTCGTTTTTCACAGCGTATGCGCTGGCTGCGCTGGCGTTCTGGCTTCAGGAGACGCAAAGCGTCTTCTCGCTCTACTACGCGCCGATGCTCCTGCTGAGCGGTTGGGTCGCCCCTATCGCGCTGATGCCGAGCTGGCTCCAAACGCTTGCGATGCTCTTTCCGTTCCGCTACACGACCGCAGTGCCCGTGGAGATTGCAATCGGCAAGCTGCAGGGCGAGGCGCTCTGGATGGAGGTGGGACTCCAAGCGCTGTGGGTGCTGATGGGCATCGCTGTGGCGCAGGTGCTGTGGCGCAAAGGGCTGAAGCAGTATACAGGGGTCGGAATGTGAGCTGGGGTACAATCAGAGACGCATGGCGCAGGATAAGATCGTCATCTCAGGAGCGCGCGAGCATAACCTGAAGAACCTGCATGTCGAAATCCCGCGCGACAAGCTGGTGGTGATTACGGGCGTGTCGGGGTCGGGCAAGTCGACGCTGGCGTTCGACACGCTCTACGCGGAGGGGCAGCGCCGTTATGTGGAGAGCCTCTCTGCCTACGCTCGGCAGTTTCTGGGCGTGATGGACAAGCCCGATGTCGACTACATCGAGGGGCTTTCGCCTGCCATCTCCATCGACCAGAAGTCCACCAGCCACAATCCGCGTAGCACGGTTGGCACCGTGACCGAGATTTACGACTATCTGCGCCTGCTGTTTGCGCGGGTGGGACGCCCCCACTGCCCTCAGTGCGGCAAGCCCATCACCCGACAGACCGTCGACGGCATCGTGGATACCGTCATGCGCTTACCTGAGGGGACACGCATTCAGGTGCTTGCCCCTGTGGTGCGCGGACGCAAGGGCGAATACCGCCATGTGTTCAGCGAAGCGCAGAAACTCGGTTTCGTGCGCGTGCGAGTCGACGGACAGGTGTACGAGGTCACGGAAGTCCCTCCCCTCGACCGCTACAAACAGCACACCATAGAGATTGTTGTCGACCGTATTGTGGTGCGCGAGGGCGTGCAGTCGCGCCTTGCAGAGGCGGTGGAGACCAGCCTCAAGCTGGCGAAGGGATTGGTGACCATCCACATTGTGAGCGTGCCAGAGCAAGCGGTGGTTCACGGGAGCGAGTAATGGTATTTGAGCGGGCGATTCTGGTTGTGTTGGACGGGTGCGGCGTGGGCGCGGCGCCTGATGCCGCCGAGTACGGCGACACAGGCGAGAACACCCCCAACACGCTGGGACATTTAGCTGAGGCGGTAGGTGGTTTGAACCTGCCGACGCTCCAATCGCTGGGGTTGGGCAACCTCCTTCCGCTGCGCGGCGTGCCCCCTGCCGAGTGCCCGCGCGCCCACTTTGGCAAGGTGCGACCCCACTCCAAGGGCAAAGACTCCGTGACGGGACACTGGGAAATGATGGGCATCCACACCGAGACGCCGTTCCCCACCTACCCGAACGGTTTCCCGCCCGAAGTGATCCAGGCGTTCGAAGCGCAAATCGGTAGGGGCACGCTGGGCAACCGCCCCGCGTCGGGCACGGAGATTATCAAGCAGCTCGGCATGGAGCACCTGCGCACGGGCAAGCCGATTGTGTACACCAGCGCGGACAGCGTGTTCCAAATCGCCGCGCACGAGGCGGTAATCCCGCTGGAGGAACTCTATCGGATGTGCGAAATCGCGCGGGCGATTCTGCAGCCGCCGCACCATGTGCAGCGCGTGATTGCTCGCCCGTTCACGGGCGACAGTCCCGAAACCTTCAGGCGCACCGAGAACCGCCGCGACTTCCCCCTCCCACCCCCGCCCAACCTGCTCGACGCGCTGGCGGCGCGCGGAATCGGCGTTTATGGAATCGGCGTCGTGCCCGAACTCTTCGGATATCGCGGTTTTCGGCACGCTGAACGCACACAAAGCAACCCAGAACATTATCAGGCGCTGCAGCGTGCGCTGGCGAGCGACTGCGCCTTCCTTTTCGCCAACTTTGAGGACTTCGATATGCTCTACGGGCATCGAAACGACCCGCTCGGCTTCGCCCGCGCGCTGAATGAGTTCGACGGGATGCTGGAGGATTTGCTTACGCACCTGCGCCCAACCGATTTGCTGATCCTCACTGCCGACCACGGCAACGACCCCACCACCCCCAGCACCGACCACTCGCGCGAGTACCTGCCCTTGCTGCTCTACAGCCCTGCGTTCGCGCAGGGCAGGTCGGTGGGGGTACGCCAAACGCTCGCCGATGTCGGCGCAACCATCGGGGCAATCTGGGGCGTCACCATCTCACACGGGGAGGTTATCGACTATGGCGTTCAAAATCGGCATTAACCGCTGGACGATGCCCAGCAACTGGGATGTGAGAACATGTCTGCGCGTCGCCAAAGAGTCGGGCTTCGACTCGATTGAGTTCAACATGGAGTTTGAGGGCGTGCTTAGTCCTGCGACCAGCGATGCGGAGGCGCAAGCGCTTCGTCGCGAAGCCGACGCGACGGGTGTGGCGCTGAGCTCGCTCTCCACAGGGGTTTACTGGCAGAAACCCTTCACCCATCCCGACCCGAAAGTGCGCGAAGAATCCCTCGAGCTCTGTCGTCACCAGTTGCGCCTCGCCCAGGCGTTAGGTGTGGACGCGATTCTGGTGGTGCCAGGGGTCGTGACTGCCGACACGCCCTACGATGTCGCTTACGAGCGCGCGAAAGCCGCCTTGCAGCAGCTTGCCCCTGAAGCGGAACGGCGCAAAGTCACTATCGCCATCGAAAATGTGTGGAACCGCTTCCTGCTCAGCCCGCTGGAGATGCGCGACCTGGTCGACTCTCTCGGCAGCGCGTATATCGGCGTCTACTTCGACGCGGGCAATATCCTCGCCTACGGCTATCCCCAGCACTGGATTAGCATTCTGGGCGAGCGGATTAAGCGCGTGCATGTGAAAGACTTTCGGGGCGACATCGGCAACATTCAGGGGTTCACGAACCCGCTTCAAGGCGATGTGCCGTGGATGGCTGTGCGTGCCGCGCTGGAGGCGATAGGCTACAGCGGCTACATCACGGCAGAAGTCAGTGGCTACCGCGTGTTCCCCGAACTCGGCTTGCGCCATATTGCCGACGCGCTACGGGCAGTGTTTCAGTCGTAGCACGGACGGCTCTGTCCGTGCTACGCGACGCGTTGCAGTTTATTAGGCGTGCGCCAACGCCTGCTCTAGGTCGGCGATAATGTCTTCCACATCCTCGATGCCGACCGAGAGGCGGATGAAGTCGGGCGTGACGCCTGTAGATTGTTGCTGTTCGGGGGTGAGTTGGCGGTGAGTGGTGCTGGCGGGGTGGATAATCAGCGACTTCGCGTCGCCGATGTTCGC
>CALAMM010000193.1 GCA_937925775.1 uncultured Fimbriimonadales bacterium | reverse complement strand
TGACTGGTTCTGCGAGTGTCTCTGCTTCAGCAACCTCGCGTGTCGCTCGAAATAGCGTAGGACGGCTCAGCGGCTTTCAACAGTCCTTCCGCCCTTTCCGTTTCGGTAGTGCCAGTGTTGCTGCTTCACGCGGACGTCAAGCTCTTGAATACGATGAAGAGTTAGGGCTCTACTACCGCTTTCATGCGAATCGGGATCGCGCAAGAGTAGAGTTCTTCCGTGACTCTGGCGGCAGCCAAAAAGCAGGCGAGTTCGTTTATGTTGAGCGACCTGGTTCCTACGAAATCATCGTGAGCATCACTGACGAATTCGAAGCGTACTACAAGCTTGCGGAGACTACTTCCCCAAACCGGATCAAACTTCGAGCGCGGTATTTAGACCTAACCACGCGGGAGCGCTCCAGCATTGACGGCGATGTTGTTGTTCGACCGTTTGCGCGCGGACGCCAAGACGATGACGACGGGGACTACGACTGGGAAGACGACTTTGACTGGGACGACTGGGGCGGCGACGATTCCGACTGGTATGATGACTACGATTGGTGGGATGAGTTGGACGATTATTACCTCGGTGACGACTACTTCGAGGATGAATACTTCGGCGACAACAACTTCTTCTTGTGGGAGGATGACGAATACGAGCCTGGCGACTATTACGAGAATTACGATGACATCGGCGATTTCGAGATTGTGCGCTTTGAGGGCACGATGGAATATGAGGGTTGTGGAACCTCACTCACCATCAATAACGCTAAGCTGGACTACAATACAGGTCGGTTGACAGGTAACATCCAGCTGAACAACGAGTCGGGCACTATAGACTACAACACGGAGACTGGTCAGGGTCAAATCGTGCTGAACACGGCGCAAGGACGGGTTCAGATTGTGTTCCGTGGCGACGAAGTGGAAGCGATCTATCCTGATGGGCGTCGCGAGCGGGTGAATCTGCGCCAGTGGGCAGACCCCTGCGGTGGCAACGGCAACCAGAACGGCGGCGATAACAACCAAAACGGTGACGGCAACCAAGATGAGACGTCGACCAACCTGACACTTCGTAGCGACAGTTTCCAAAACAACGGCGTCATTCCGTTGGTACACGCTTCTACAGAGATTGGCGGACAGAACCGCTCCCCTGCGCTAAGTTGGTCAGGTGCGCCAAGTGGCACTCAGAGCTTTGTCGTCACCTGCATCGACATCGACGCCAATGATTTCGTCCACTGGGTTGTCTACGACATTCCTGCGTCGGTGACCAGTTTGCCAGAAGGTGTGCCAAACCAGCCTACGCTGAACAACGGCGCCAAGCAGGGCAAGAACGACATTGGTGAGATTGGCTACTTTGGTCCCGAGCCGCCTGAAGGGGAACACCGGTATGTGTTCACTATCTACGCCTTGTCCGTATCCAGCTTGGGACTGGAGCCGGGCGCGAGCTGGTCGGAGGTACGGCAAGCGATGCAGGGCAAAATCTTGGGGCAGGCGCAGATTGTCGGGCGGTTCGCAGCCCGCTAACGCGCCGCCTGTGCCATAAAAGTTCAGCAGGGGCAATCGCTGCCCCTGCTGAACTCGCTTAATAGCGAGAGTTTTCACCTCAGTGTAGCTGCGTGGCGAGCCAGTGTCGAGATGGGGATGGAGGCGTATCTGAGGGCGCGCCATGCGTCCTACACCCCCGATTTTTTCCGAATACCCTTCCAGGGCGGGAACTTTTTCGATCCGCAATTCGTAAACTTGAGTGGAAGGCACTCAAGAGACCTTCCAAAAACACACTCAGAAGGAGGGATGATGATGCGACTGTTGGCACGACGCGAACCGGAGAATGCTGTAGTGCGCTGGAACCCGTTCCGCGAGATGGAGCAGTTCCGACGGGAGATGGATGAGCTGTTCAACCGCTTCTTTGACTGGCGACCGACTCTGGCGACCGCTCAGGAGCTGGAGTTCACGCCTGCGCTCGATGTGTACGAGACACCCGACGAGTTCGTGGTGTTCGTCACCACGCCGGGCGTGTCGGAGAAGGATCTCCATGTGGAGATTACGAACGGCACGCTGACGGTATCGGGCGAGCGCAAGGCGTTGATTGAGGGCGAGAATGTGCAGGCGCACTATATCAGCCGCATGGGCGGCTACGGCAAGTTCAGCGTGGCCTACACGCTGCCCACCGCAATCGACGAGAACAAAGTGAAAGCCGTCTACAAGAACGGCGTGCTGGAGGTGCGCTTGCCCAAAGCCGAGTCGGCGAAGCCGAAGACCGTGAAGGTGGAGCTCGAAGGGTAATTTCGGTATCCCGCTATCCAGCGGCACCCCCTTCGTTGCTGTGTGGGCGAAGGGGGTGTGTTTTTCGTGTATGGCGACGGATGGCGCGTTTGCAAGTTGCGGTACAATCGTCGCGATGTTCGCGTTTCGCTGGCAGGCGATGGGCACCGAGTTTCGCGTACAGCTTCCGCTGGGCGATGGGCAGACGGCGGAATCGATTGCCGCCGCGCTGCGCGAGGAGACCCACCGTCTGGAGCGGCAGCTCAGCCTCTACCTGTCCGACAGCGATGTGTGCTACCTGAACGCGCACGCCCATGAGCGCCCCGTGCGCGTGGAGCCAGAACTGTTCCAACTGCTGGAACGCTGTAGGATGCTTTATACCCTCACGGAAGGCGCGTTTGACCCCACCGTGACGCCTCTGCTGCGCCTGTGGGGGTTTGTAGATAAGCACTACCGCGTGCCGGATACTGACGCTATTGAGGCGACCCTTGAGCGTGTGGGGATGGACTTGGTACTCATGGAGCCAGAGGGGCGTTGGGTTTACTATGCGTTGCCTGGGGTGGAGCTGAGTTTCGGTGCGATTGGCAAGGGCTGGGCAGTTGCGCAGTGCGTGCGGATTTTGCGGGAGTTGGGCGTGGAGTCGGCGCTGGTGGATGCAGGGGGCAGCACGCTCTACGCGCTGGGGGCACCCCCCAACGCCGAAGGGTGGCTTTGCCGCCTGCCCGACGGAAGCGAGAGGGTTCTGCGTAACCTCGCCGTCGGCGTATCGGGCGATGCGGAACAGTATTTCGAAGTCGACGGCGTGCGTTATGGGCATATCCTCGACCCGCGCACAGGCTATCCTGCGCCGTCGCGCCCCCCTGTCGCGCTGATAGGCGACGACCCCACACTCTGCGACGCGCTCAGCACCGCGATCTATATCGAGCCGTCGCTGGCGAAAATCGCTCGTACCCTCTGCAGGTCGGTCTCCGTGTCTACAGCGATAGAGGGATGTTCGAAGTAGACCATGCGGATTTTGTAGCCGTGTTCCAGCACGCGCAGCTGCTCCAGCATCTCGGTGCGCTCTAAGGGAGTGGGCTCCCACCTGGCGTATTCCAGCAGCAGCGACCTGCGGAACACATACAGCCCGATATGGCGGAGCACGGGAGCCTCCGTCGTTTCGCGCGGGTAGGGAATGCGTGAGCGGGAGAAGTAGAGCGCGTTGCCCTCGAGATCGACCACCACCTTCACCACGCTGGGGGCCTCGTAGTCTTCGGGCTTTGCGTGGCAGTAGAGGCTGCTCATCATCACCTGCGGGTCGTCCAGCAAGGGTTGCACGGCGCGGTCGATGGCTTCGGGATTGAGCAGGGGTTCGTCGCCTTGAATGTTGACATAGATTTCGCCGTCGGTGCGGCGGGCGACTTCCGCCATGCGGTCGGTGCCCGAGCGATGGGCGTGGCTGGTGAGCATCGCCTGAGCGCCGAACGACTCGGCAACTTCCACGATTTCAGGATCGGGCGTGGCGATGTAGAGTTCGTGCAGGGAGCGCGCTTGGCGTGCCCGCTCCCAGACCCACTGTACCATCGGTTTGCCTGCGATGTCGAGCAGCGGTTTGTTTGGGAGGCGTGTCGCCGCCAGACGCGCCGGGATGACGCCAATCACTTTCATTGTTTCACCTGCCACATAATCAGCCCTGAAAGCACCTTCGGATAGAAGTAGGTGGACTTGTGGGGCATTTTCGCGCCTGCGCTGGCGATTTGCTGAAGGGCGCGCAGGGGAGGCGGGTTAAGCAGGAACGCCGCCTGCGCTTTGCCAGAACGCACGGCGTCGAGGGCTTCTTCGGCGGAACGCGTGTAGGTCTTCGACGGTTCGCGGTAGCCGAGCGCGGGCAGCACGCGCGCATGCAGCACCCACGAGTCGAGACGGGTCAGCGCGTCGGGTTGCCCCTCCACGGACGGGTAGGCTTTGGGGCGGATGAGCCACGCGCCTTCGCGCCATACGAAGCCGATTGCCTCGCCGTTGTAGCGTGCCATCTGCTCGACCACCGAGTCGGGCGCGATCGGAATCAGCTCAAACTCTGGGGTCAGCCTTGCCTGCCAATCGCTCTGCGTGCCTGGTGGCAGCTCCGCCAGCAGGCGATGCGTGGGCAAAATCACCAGCCCCGGATCATCCAGCGGGACCAGCAGAATCGGCAGGAAGCGTTCTGGGGAGCCGTCGGTTCCGTAGGTTTGCCCAAAGCGCAGGGCGGTCTCGTAACGGTGGTGCCCGTCGGCAATCCACACACGCGCGTTCTCGAACGCCCGCTCGAACCGCGCCACAGACATCGGGTTCGTGATGCGCTCCAAGCGGTGCGCGTTGCCCTCAGGCAGGTCGTCGCCTGTCAACTCGGCAATCGGCTCCCAGAGCAAATCACCAATCGCTTCCCGAAACGCGGGCGTGTCTTCAAACAGTCCAAAAATCGCCTCCAGATGGGTGCCAGTCGCTTGGAGCAGGCGAAAGCGGTCTTCCTTCACCCCAGGAAAGGTCTCTTCGTGGGGCAGCACCACGCCGTTCTCGTACGGCTCGGTGTGGAGCAGCACGAAATAGCCAGTGCGGGTTCGGTGAAGGTTTGTCAGCGGGTCCAGAAAACGCTGGGTGTAGCGGTAAATCGCAGGCTCCGAGTCTTGGCGGAGCACACCCTCGGCAAGCCAGTGCTGAAACAGGCGTGCCGCGTGGTGATAGCGATCTTCATCGCCCTGCGGCAGGGTTAGATGCACGATGTTGTAAGGGTTGCGCTCTGATAGCGCGGCGCGTAGCGATTCGTCAATCACATCATACGGCGGCGCGACCACCTCAGGGATTAGCCGCGCAAACCGTGTCGCTCGAAATGCTCTCACAATTGCCATGGGTCTCTGCTCCTTCGCAGCGCGGTCAAATGCGCCCTACATATCTTTCTTGCGGCAGGAAGTGGCAGGGTTGGAAAATCGCCTTCCTTTGTCATATTATACCTGCCTCCGCATGGATATCGACGAAAAAGCCTGTTGGGATTGCAGGAAAGGGGCGCTCCGTGTCATAATTAGGGCGGGAACCTGAAACACGACAGCCGCTGTCTAAAGCGGTGAGGACGAAGGGGCACGAAGATGAGACGAGGATTCACGCTGGTGGAGCTGCTGACGGTTATCGCGATTATCGCGATTCTGGCAGCGATCATCTTTCCGGTGGCGGGCACTGTGCGCGAGAACGCCCGAAAGAGTCGCTGTATCTCGAATCTCAGCCAGATTTTCGTGGCGTTGCAGTCGTATAAGGAAGATTATCGTGCATATCCGCCGGTGTTGGGCGCGTATGCAGTTGATGCCAACGGCAACCTGACATGCGACCCTGCTCGGGCAGTGCCGTTCAACCTCGCGCCGAAACCGCTCGGCAGCTACCTCAAGAACGACGAAATCTTCTACTGCCTGAACAACCCTATCGACGACAAGCGACTGATTACGCAAGCGGTCTATCCTCAGGGGCATGCGTTGGCTGGACAGCCCGTGCGCCTGCAACCAAGCAACCCGAACAGCCCCATCGTCTGCTTCTACCGATACGACAGTTATTCCACGGGACGAATCGGGCAAAGCGCGAACCACGAACTCCACTACACGCTTTTCTGGTCAAATCAGCAACTGAACGCGCGTGAAAACCAACTGAACGGAGGGACAACGAGCTATGGCTTAGGCTACTTTGACGGCCCCATCGGTCCCAAACCCACCGACAACCCACGCCAACTTGGCTATCGCAACCCCGACACGACGGCAGTGGTCACTTGGTGTAGCTATCATCGTTCTTATTCTGGTGGTGTTCCGAACCGCGCGAAGACGGATATTGTGCTGTTCCTGACGGGGAATGTGAAGGTCGTCGATTCGTACGAAATGTTCCAGTCCCCGTACACGATGCGTCCTTAGCTGCGGTTTGGCTGCTGCTGGCGTGCCTGCACCGTAGCACGGGCATTTCTGTCCGTGTATAAGGGGCAGGGTTGGACGGGCGGGCATGCCCGCGCCACGAGGGGCGATAACTATGGTAGGCATGGGTAGACGGCAACGCGGCGCCTCGCTGGTCGAGGTGCTGGTGGTGATTGGAATCCTGGCGATAGGGATACTGGCGTTCATCCGCCTGTACCCGAGCGGCTTCTTGGCGTTGAAGCGTTCGGGGCAGAGCGATGCTGCGACGCGCCTTGCCCAACAGGAAATGGAACGGCTCAAGGCGCGCGCGGCGAACCTGCCCCGCATAATCGCACCAACCAGCTACGACTTCTCCACAGGCGAACCTGTGCTGTTCATCGACCCCGATGTCGACCCGAACGATTTGGGCGTGCAGCCGAACCTGCCTCAAGGGTTCCCTAAAGAGTACGCCAGCGGAGTGAACCGCTTCCGTCGGATCTCGGGCGAGCGCGTCCCCCTCGGCTTGCCCGGCACCACTCTGGGTAGCCGCAACCAACTGACCGAGGGGATAGTCTACACCACCCTGTTCGCGCCGATTGCCCAGCCTGTCGGCGGCTCTGGGAACGGAATTCCTGCCGAATATCTCTCGGTAACGAGCGGTCCTATGCGCCGTCTCGTGCTGGATTCCACCTACCAGCGCCCCAACCTCCGTGTTTACGAGTACGGCATCGACTACAACGAGGCGCGCGTGCTGTTGCGCCCCTTGCGTTACGCCCCTATCCAATACTTAGTGGAGTTCACCGTCGTTTATGTGTCGCCCAGTCAGCGCATCGAAACGGCGTTCTTGACAGCGGTGATTCGGTTTGACCCGACTGATCCTCGTCCCCCGACGCCCGTCTGGGTGGACCTTGCCCCCTACATTCCCGACGCCATCAGAAGCGGTTTTCTGGGTATCGCGCCGTTCTCCGATACCGTGTCGCGACTTTTCGAGCAACTGCCTGCAAACGCCCCGTGGAGCGAGGAATCGCCCTACCAATACAAAGTGCTGAACCCTCTGACGGGCACCATTCTCATCAGCCCGAAGGCGTCGGGCTACTACGAGCGGTTCTGGCGCGGCACGCGCCCGCTGGAAGTCTATGTGAGTTATTTCGTGCATGACTGGTCGATTATGCGCGAGGAGTTCACTGTGCCCGCCAGCGGTCGCCTGCGCCTCGCTTTCTCTGACCTGAAGCAGTATGGCGACCTGCTGGATGACCAGTCGACCTATCAGGGGTTGGGACTGGGGCGCGATAGAAGCAATAACCCCCTGACAGCCGATTTAATCATCGTTGACTTGCTCACGGGACGCAGTGCCTACTTCCGTCAAGGCGAGCAGCTGTTTGACGAACTTGCGCCCGACCTGCGAGCTCAGTCGCTGCCCGACCTTGGCGCCACCATCGACTACGCCACTGGCACGATCCAAATCGCGAATCCAGACATGCGCGGGCGCAAAGTGCGGGTGTTTTACAAGGTGCATGAGAACTGGACGATTTCCGTGCAAAAAGCGGCAGACCGCTACTATCTCGCGCCGAACGCGAACGGGCTTACTGTTGATACATGTTGGTACGACTATGAAGCGGCTTATAACGGCGACACGAGCGAGATTGCCCGACGCCTCTACTTTAGCCGCAGTGAGGCAGGCAAGACTGTGCTGCTGCGCGAATACTGGTATGTAGACGCGAACGGGCGCACCCAACGCGGTACGAACGGTGTGTTCAAAATCAGCGACCTGCCCGACGCGACGGGACGGGTGTATATTGACCTACGCGATGTGCATCCAAACGCCGTACGCTGGGATCCCAGCGTCACAGGGCAAGCAATGCGCGGGATCCAAGGGCTGTCGCTTAAAGTGCGCGTGACGCACGAGCCGCCAGGGCGACGCACGCGCTTCGACTTCGATATGTTGTTGCCTGTCAAAGATTGACAAGGGGAACCCCTCCACGATGGGGTGAGTCCAAACAAGGAGGCACACAAAGCATGCGATTTCGGCAGGCGTATCGGGACAAACAGGCAGGGTTTACGCTGGTGGAGTTGCTGGTGGTGATTGCCATCACGGCAATTCTGCTGGGGCTATTGCTCATCCCGCTGGTGCAGGGCTTTCGCTTGACGCGGCAGGGGCAGATTCAAGCGCAGGCACAAGATACCGTCCGCCTCGCCTTGAACCAGTTCACCAACGACCTCCGACGCGCGGCGTATGTGTTCGACAGCGGGGAACGAGTGATTACCATCCCCGTGCTGAACCAGCAAGGGCAGGTAGTCAATGTCCCGATGCGCTACGCGATTGTGGATATGGTCGCGCCCGCTTACGGCGACCCTGCGCAGGAATCTAACGACCCGACTTCAGACATCCCTGTCGGGCCGAACGGCGAGCCAGACGCCGAGATCGCCGTGCCTGTGTCGCCAGGGCGCGTTGTTATCCGCTACTTTATCGGGCTAATGGACAACAATAACCCCTACTTCAACCCTGACGAGGTTCGGTTAGCCGCGGCAAACCAACCTGAGAACTACGCTGTGCTGTACCGAGCCGAGTTCCGACTCTATGTGCGCCAAGGCAACCGCTGGGTACTCAATCCAGAGCTGTTCGACGACATCCGCGATTTCTATGACCCGAACTTCTTCTACGGCGATAAGCGCGCCGCGTGGCGCAAGATTGCCAAGCCTATCGTGCCCCTCGGACAGGTAGATATGGTGAATGTGACTTACGACAGCGACGGCAACCCGAGGGTGGAGCCGTTGATGCAGCTGACGCCTGCGCTGGCGGTGAACCAGATGGGCGCGCCGATTGAAACCGATACGGTGGGCGACGAGGGCGCGGGCGCACCACCCATCCAGATTCGGTTCCCGCAGGGGCTGTGGGATGTGAACCGCGAAAGCTTCCGTCTTGTGGCGTTCCGTAGCCGTCCCGATGCGCTCCAACGCAACGAACCCCTGCGCTACTTCTATGTCGCGCAAAACAGCGATGGCGAATGGTACCTTCGCTATTACCGCGCCACGCCCGATGGACGCGAATATGACCAGTGGGTCGCCAACCTAACACGCATCCAGCAAATGATCCACACTGGACAGCCCATGATGGGCTGGTTCAACAACGCTCTCGACTACTTCAACGAGGCGGAGCCGATGGCGTTCTATGTGAATGCAGAAGCGGGACTCATCGACATGGCGCTGCCTTGGTGGTTTAATTACCCCCCTCAGGGCGTAAGCTTCAAGACCGGCGCGTATCTTACCCCCTTCAACGATAGCAGCCCCGCGCTGGATACCATCAATGGGCGCTACAACGCGGCGTACCGCGTAGATCCGAACAACGCGCCCAACATCCGTCGCTATGTGTCGCTCCTCGACCTCGACTACGACGGCGCCCTTGATCCCCCAGCGAACCATCTGACCCTGCCGACGGCGTCCATCGTGCCCGGCTCGGAAATCGTTATCGGTCCCGACCAGCGCCCGGGACCGAACTACGGACGCCCCATTCGCTATCAGCGCGTTTCGTCTGCGACGGCAACGCCCGGCCCGAACCAGTACCGTATACTCTACCAAGACGCTGCGCCGTATCAGGAGACGCTCTCGAACTACGGCTTCGTTCCACAACTCCTGCGCGGCTATATCGAGTTCTACAGCGACCCGAACACGCCGCTCCCGCCCAACGCGGAGATTGTCGTGACCTTTGCCTACCGATTCAATCTGAGCGACGATCGCTATGTGGCGGACTACCAGACACGACGACTGATGAATCTCAAGATGGGGCTGAAGTTCTACGGGGCGCAGCAGCCCGTGAACTATTCGCTCACGACGCAGCTGGAAGCCCCCAACATCGTGCAAGTGCGCGGGAGGTAAGGAGGCAGGGACTATGACACGCCGATACACGGAACGCGGTCAGACGCTGGTGATTGCCCTGCTGGTCAGCTTTGTGCTGCTGGTCTTGGGCGGGGTGTTCATCACGGTGATTGCCCGCAACATTCTCAATGTGCGTCAGGCGCGGGAACGGCTCAGCGCGGAATACTTCGCGGAGTCGGGACTGCAGTACGCGATAGACCAGCTGGTGCGTAGCGAGTTTGGCGCGGACTGGCGCCCTATCCCCGATAACATCACCACGCCTGCAGACCCCGACTACTTCTGGCTCAAGCCCTACAACCCTGCCGACGGCACAGGCGGTTTCACGCGCATCAACTTGCAAAATGGGCGTGCCCTGATCCGAGTCTCCTACCAATCCTCAGGACCCGTCCACCGACAGCCCGTAATCAAGATCGAGTCGGTCGGGCGCGTGGGGGTGATCGACCCGAACGACCCCACAACCTTCACCTTAGCCGACCGCACCAGCCGCGCTGAGCGAGTCGCCTACATGCAAATCGGCACGATTGACTACCTGCGCTTCGTGATGAATAAGGAGCAACGCGGCACGCTGATGGACTTGGGCGCGGGCGACATCGGCATCGGTGTCCCGTACCGCATGATTTTGGGCGAGATTTCGGGCGAGATTTTGGGCGGGGCGAGCAGCGGCGGCGGCTCGATTTTCGTGAACGGCAACCTGCGCTTCAACGGCAATGTGGAGATAGCGATAGACCCTGCGCTGGGCGAGCGCGTCTATGTGGCAGGCGAAGTTGTGCATAACACGGACGCACAAGTGCGGATGCATGTCGGCGGGAACACTTACCCTCTCCTGCCGAGCAGCGTGCAAAACTTCACGACGGTGAACGGGCTGTATCGTGACGGACGCCCCACCACCGCTGCCGACGGCTACCCCCGCGCGATTGCCTACCTGGAGCCGCCCCGGATGGACACAGAAGACCCCGCTACAGGCATCCCGCGCTACGCCGCCGCCACCCAAGAATCGGGCATCTGGCGACAGCGACCCAACGGCGTGTGGTTCAACACAGGACAGTACGGATTCGGACGCGGAATCTACATCAATAACGCGCTCGATATCCAGCAGGAGAGCCGCGGCTTTCTGGGCGGCTACACCCTGCGCAGCGACTGGGTGAACCCCGGAAAGTCGCGCTTCTGGAACGGGCCGTTCTACGAGCCGCCCGGCGCGTTCATCGAGCTGGTGGAAATTCTCAATCCTGATGGCACCATCCGCGCGCAAGGCTTCCGCATCACGCGCAACCAAGCCGAGCCACGCGATGTGTGGTACAACCCCATCACAGGGCTACCCACCAACTTCAAGACGATGAACTTCTTCTTCCGCAACCCGAACAACCCGAACGACCCGACGCTCACCAGCGAACTCACGCAGGGCGACCCCAGCTTCGATGTGCCCTTCAACGGGGTGATTTACGCGGAAGGCAATGTGCGCATCAAGGGACGCATCCCCTCTGGCAGGCAGATTACGATTGTGACCAACGGTACCGCGTACATCGAGGGCAACATCGTCAAAGGCGATAAACGCTCCGCACTCGCGATTATCGCCAAAGACTATGTGTGCGTGAACACCACGCAGTTCCTACAGCGCACTTTCGACAGCCCAGCGAACGCACAGGGCGACCCGACGAATTTCGAAGCGCCCTACTTCTTCGAGGTGCTACCCGACCAGCCGATGCGCCTGCTGTTCAGCTTCGGCGTCGACCCGACCCAATACACAGGCAACTTCGGCGGTCTACGGCTCTACCTGCGTCATGCTGCCAGCGGCGCTGGCTCGTTCATCAATCTCTTGGTGAACCCGTCGGAG
>CALAMM010000192.1 GCA_937925775.1 uncultured Fimbriimonadales bacterium | reverse complement strand
ACCGTCGGTGTCCCTGCCTACGAGATACGCTTCGATAGGAATGTCCAAGCTGCTTGTAGCATTGGCGTCCCGTCAACAGATGCTACGACGACAGGAATGTCGTCGCACCTGCGCTTGGACAAGAATGTCCAAGCCACACCTGTGTAGCGTCGGCTTCCCAACGACGAACGATGCTTGGACAAGAATGTCCAAGCCACACCTGTGTAGCGTCGGCTTCCCAACGACGAACTGTGCTTGGACAAGAATGTCCAAGCCACTGGGCGCAGGGGCGACACCTTTCTTGGCGTTGCCAATCGGCAGGAAAACAGGCGGAAACCACGAATCAAGCCACTGATGAATCGCTGGCTCATTCGGCTCCTCTTCCTCGTGGCAGTAGGCGGCGTGATGGGCAGTGCAGTCTGGAACAACATCACGACGAACCGCCTCATCGAGCAGGCAACAGGGGCAGACCGCGCGCAGCAGACAGCCGCGCTCGCCACGCTGGCGCAACGAGACGACTTTTTTGACCTGCTCCAGTCGCGTAAGTTACCCGCGCGTATGCGCGTGGCGGACGGCGTGGAGGCGATGAACAACGCCGATGGGGTCAAAATCGCGCTTGCGATGCTCCGTGACCCCGACCCGCGCGTGCGCGACCGATTCCTGGAAACGCTCAAGCGTATCGGCAAGAGCAACCTCGCTGCCGTCGCAGAAGGGCTGAAAAACGGCGACGCGAAAGTGCGCAGCGGCACCGTGCAAGTGATGATCGCGCTGGGCGAGGACTCGATCCCCCACGCGCTCAAGCTTTTCGAGGACCCAGGCGGGCGCGCCGCAGCCACAGAAGTCTTGGCATATTTCGGCTCGAAAAGCGTGCCCGGTTTGCTCTCGATTCTGCGTACGGCGGAGGACGAGGGGTTGCGCTTAGATACTATCGCCGCGCTGGGGCGCATTGGGGACCGTCGCGCCACAGATGCCATCTTACCCTACCTGAAGTTGCCTGTGGAGAAGCGGCGGGTCGTGCTGTCCGCGCTGGGGAGCATTGCAGACCCCCGCACGGAGGAGGTGCTGGTTCAGGCGTTGCGTTCGCCTGTGGAAGACCCTGACGCGCGGGCGCAGGTCGCGCTGGGGCTGGGCGCAATCGGCACGCCGAACGCGCTCCGTGCGCTGAAAGACGCCTTAGCGGAGCTGAACTTGACAGTGGCGGACGCCGCCGCGCTGGGGTTGCAGCGGGCGGGCACGAAGGCACTGCCGTATCTGGCGGAGGCGGCGCGAAGCCCCAATCCCACAGTGCGCCGTCGCGCCGCGACGGCGCTGGGCGGAATCCCCTCCGCGCCAGCAGCGCAGCTGCTGGGCACGTTGCTGCACGATACAGTGCCCGAAGTGCGACGCACCGCTGCGCAATCGCTTGGCGCAGTTGGGCGTCCCGAAGCGGTGCCCTTGCTCATTCGCGCCCTGAGCCATCCCGATGGAGGCGTGGCGCAAAACGCGGCGCGGAGCCTCGCGCAAATCGGTGAACCCGCCGTGGACCCCCTGATTCAAGCCCTGAGCAGCTCGGATACGACCGCTGCCTACCTCGCCGCGCAAGCGCTGAGCCAAATCCCCGCCGCAGAGCCAGCCCTACTCAAAGCGGCGCAGAACCCCCAAACGCGCCTCTACGCGCTCATCGCCCTCATCGAACGCAAGAGTACGGCAGCAATCCCCCTGCTCCAGCAAGCCGCCCGCGCCGAAGACCCTGCCCTGCGTCAAGTCGCGCAACGCGGATTGCAACAACTATCGCCATGAAACCCCACCGCGATTGGCTCGGACGCATCACAGCGCTGGCAATCACCCTCCTTGGCGTGGGACTGATGGTCGGATGCTTCTACCTCGCCTATGAGCAGTTCACCATATCCCCGCGCGAGCTGATGAACAACCCCAGCACCCATCAGCCCGATTTACCCAGCATCGCCGCGGGCGTGTGGGCGAGCGTTCGCAACATCCTCCTCTTGCTTGTGATGATAATCGCGGGCGGGATGATTGCCAATCGTGGCGTGGGACTTTACCTGAATGTTCGCCGCGCCGAGCTGGAAGAGTTGGAGCGGGGGAAATAGCGACGGCTATTGGCTCTTCAGAAATGCCACCGCCCGCTGGAGTACAGGGTCAGAGGTGTGTCGAAACATCGCGCGTGTGAGTTCGACCTCGATATCTGGGATTACACCGACGCCCTCGATGCGTCGCTTGCGTGCCGTCTCGTAGTCCGCCAGCACACACTGCAGATAGCCGCCGTAGGGGAGCTGCACGATTTTCGAGGGGAGTGCCTTGCCGGGGGTGGGGCGTCCGATGATCGTGGCGCGACGCGCCTCCTGCAAGCCTGCTGCCAGAATCTCGGCGGTAGAGACCGTAAACTCGTCCACCAGCACGACCACAGGTTTGCGATAGGTCGGGGTCTGCGGGTAGGCGACGATGCCGAAAGTGCCGTCGCGCAGGCGCATGGTGCCAAGAGGCGTCTCACGCTGCACCAAATACCCCATCACACCGCCTGCCATTAGCCCGATGCCGCCGATGTTCTCGCGCAGGTCGATGATTAGTCCGTCGGTGTTCGCCATTTCGCGCAGGCGTTGGGGCAGCTCGCGCATCACGGGCGGGAAGAAGGCGTTGAACGCGAGGTAGCCGATGTTGCCCGGCAGGATGCGGCTTTCGATTTGCACGCGGATTTCAGGTAGGAAGCCGAACTGCACGCGCGCGCCGCGCACCGCTTCGCGTGTGAGCGTCACGAGGTGTTCCTTGTCGTCTAAGTCGCGATATCGGAGGCGCACCTCGCTCCCAGCACGCCCGCTCAGAAACGCCCGAAACGCAAGGTAGGCCTCGAACCGCTCCTCTACGGGAGGCAGCTGGCGTGCGCGGATACGCGCCAGCAGCTGCGCGGCATCGATGTCGTCAATCTGCACGATTTCCGCGCCTGACGGGATGCCCATGCGCGCCGCAGGGGAGCCAGCCCGCACCCGTACCACGATGGGTCGACCCTCCACCAACTGCACGGTCAGTCCCGTCTCGCCATCGGCAAGGCGCGTACGCGCCGCCTCCTGCGCCACAAACGCCCCCGGCGGAATCACCCCGAAGTGCGACTGCTTCAACTCGCCCAGCATCTGGTTCAGGACGCGGTAAAACTCGTCATCGGTCTTCGCTTCACGCACTCGCGGCGCGTACCGAGTGCGTACGGCGTCCCAGTCCACCCCGCCAAGAGCCGGGTCATAGTGCGAGCGTTTCACCTCCTCCCACACGAACTGGAACACCTCTTGGCGTTGCGACTCGCTGAGCTGCTGAGGGCGAGCGCACACGGTAAGTAGGAGCGCGGGCGCAAACATCAACAGACCGCGAAGCCATCCAAGTAGGGTGAGTCGTCTCATCCGAAAAGGTATACCCGATAGGGTATAATAACGCTCCGAGCCGGAGTGGCGGAACTGGTAGACGCGCCGGTCTCAAAAATCGGTCTGGGGCGACCCAGGTGTGGGTTCGAGTCCCACCTCCGGCACCAAGATTTTTGGAGCATGGGCATTTCTGCCCGCGCGTCAACAGAGTGCGCCGTTCGTGGCGTTTCGGGCTTGGGGCAGAGGGAAAGCACATGCAAAGGCGAGCGGCTGTGCAGGCAAACGCGGAGCAGTGGGTGCAGTGCGCGAAGTGTAAAAAGATCCTGTTCCGCCCCGATTTCGAGCGGGGGATGCGCGTGTGCCCCCACTGCGGGCATCACCACCGCCTCCGCGCCCGTGAACGCATCCTGCTCACCGTTGACCCCGACACCTTTCGAGAGACCGATGCCGACCTACGCCCTGCCGACCCGCTGAACTTCCCCGATTACGCGGAGAAGCTGCAAAAAGGCGCGGCGGCTTCAGGCGAAAACGAGGCGATTATCACGGGCACAGCGATGCTGGGCGGCTACGAGATTATCATCGGCGCGATGGATTTCGGCTTTATGGGGGGCAGCATGGGGTCGGTTGTCGGCGAGAAGGTCGCGCGGTGCTTTGAGCGGGGGGCAGAGCGCAGGTTGCCCGTGATTCTGTTCTGCGCGTCGGGGGGAGCGCGGATGCAGGAGGGACTTCTCTCGCTGATGCAGATGGCGAAAACCACCGCCGCCGTAGGCAAGCTGCACCGCGCGGGCATGCCCTACATCGCCGTGTTCACCGACCCGACAATGGCAGGCGTATTGGCAAGTTTCGCCTCGCTGGCGGATGTCATCCTCGCCGAGCCAGGAGCGATGGTCGGCTTCGCAGGGCAGCGCGTGGCGGCGCAAGCCAGCGTCGGCAAACCACCCGCCAACTTCCAGACCGCCGAATTCCAGCACGAACACGGCATGATCGACCTCATCGTCCCGCGCAAACAACTCCGTCCGACACTTGCCTACTTGCTGGAAATGTTCCTGCCTGAGGAGGCGCATGCGCGATGATGACCATCTTCGACTTTGAGAAACCCATCAACGAGCTGGAGAGCGCCATCGCCGAGTTGCGCCAGCTGGCAACGGAGAAGGGGCTGGATCGTTCCCGCGAAATCGCCGAGTTAGAAGCGCAACGCGAACGCCTGCTCAAGCAAATCTTTGCGCACCTGCGCCCGTGGGACAAGGTGTTGCTCGCCCGCCATCCAAAGCGCCCCTACGCGCTGGACTACATTCGCCTGATGTGCGAGCAATTTTTAGAACTGCACGGCGACCGCCTCGGCTTCGACGACCCCGCCATCGTGGGCGGCTTGGCGAAACTGGGGGGCTACAAGCTGGTGGTCATAGGACAGCAGAAGGGGCGCGACCTGAAGGAGCGGCAAAAGCGCAACTTCGCGATGGCAAAACCTGAGGGCTACCGCAAGGCGATGCGCCTCTTCCGCCTCGCCGAAAAGTTCCGCCTGCCCGTGCTTACCCTCGTGGACACCCCCGCAGCCGACCCCGGCGTGGAATCGGAATCGCGCGGCATCAGCGAGGCGATTGCGCAATCGATGCGCACGATGTTCGAGTTGACCGTGCCGACAGTCGCCGTGATTATCGGTGAGGGGGGTAGCGGCGGCGCGATTGCCTTAGCCGCTGCAAACCGCGTGTTGATGCTGGAACATGCTATCTACTCGGTGATCCCACCTGAAGGGTGCGCGGCAATCCTCTACCGCGATCCCAACAAAGCCCCCCAAGCCGCCGACGCGCTCAAACTCACCGCAGAAAGCGCGCTGGAACTGGGACTCATCGATTTAGTCATCCCTGAGCCGTTGGGGGCAGCGCATCGCGACCCGCAAACCACAGCACTCAGCGTGCGCTCCGCTGTGCTACAGCAACTGGACGAACTCAGCCAGATGGAACCTGATGCCCTGCGCGAACACCGCTACCAGCGGTTCCGACGAATCGGCGTGTATGAGGCGGTGTAATCCCCGCGTTCCCCCGCCTTCCGATTTGTCCAAACTGTCCAAGCCACACCGCGTAGCGTCGGCGTCCCGCCGACGAGCAACGCTTGGACAAGAATGTCCAAGCCACACCGCGTAGCGTCGGCGTCCCCGCCGACGAGTTTTGCTTGGACAAGACTGTCCAATCCACACCGCGTAGCGTCGGCGTCCCCGCCGACGAGTTTTGCTTGGACAAGACTGTCCAAGCCACACCGCGTAGCG
>CALAMM010000191.1 GCA_937925775.1 uncultured Fimbriimonadales bacterium | reverse complement strand
CGGCTACAAGATGCGCAGGCCCATCTGCCATAATATAACCCTATGCCAGAGATTCGCTGGGATATTATCACGGAGGAGCGCGTGATTATCGCGACGGAGCGCAGCCGTCGCCCGCACGATTTCAAGCACGCCGATGCCCCTGCCGAGCCGAAACCCGATTTCGTAGCGAACTGCCCCTTCTGCGTAGGGAACGAGGCGATGACCCCACCGGAGGTGGACGCCTTCCGCGAGCCAGCGACCGAGCCGAACGCGCCGGGCTGGCATGTGCGTGTGGTGCCGAACAAGTTCCCCGCGCTTGCGCCCGAAGGCGACTTGAACCCACGCTCGCTGGGGATTTACACTCTCTCCGACGGCGTCGGCGTGCATGAGGTGATTATCGAAACGCCGCGACACAACGAGACCCCTGTCGTCGCTTCCGCCCAGCAGTGGTTAGCGGTGATACGCATGTACCAGCGTCGCCTGCAGGTTTTATCGCAAGACGCGCGGCTGAAGACGGTCTTGATTTTTCGCAACGAGGGCAAAGCTGCAGGCGCATCGTTGGAGCATCCCCACACCCAGCTCGTGGGGTTGACCTTCGTGTCCCCTGTGCTGCAGCGGCACATCGAGGGGGTACAGCGCTATCGCAGTCGGTACGGGCGACATCCTTTTGAGGCGATTTTGGAGCAGGAGCTACGCGAGGGGACACGGGTCGTGCGCCAGACGGAGCGGTTCCTGCTTTATGCGCCGTTCGCCTCCCGCGTGCCCTACGAGTTAGCGATTCTCCCGCTCTCGCCTGTGGCGCGGTTCGAAAGACTGCCCGACGAGGCAATCCAAGAGTTTGCGGCATTGCTCCAAGACGCCTTGCGCCGCCTGCACGCGGTACTGAACGATCCACCCTACAACTATATGCTTTTTACTGCGCCCGTCGGTTATGACGCCGAGTTCTGGCTGCACCTGCGTATTGTGCCGCGCCTGAGCATCGACGCGGGCTTCGAACTCGGCTCGGGCGTCGGGATTAACATCACCGCCCCTGAAGACGCGGCGCGATACCTGCGGGAAGCGTCGGGTACAATCCCCACACCATGAAGTGCCCTGTATGCAATCTCGAGCTACAGATGGCGACGCGAGCGGGCATCGAGATCGATTACTGCCCGAACTGTCGGGGGGTATGGCTGGATCGGGGCGAGTTAGACAAGATTATCGAGCGCCATGTGCAGGAGGTGCAGCACCTGATGCGCGGTGCGTCGCCTGCCTATACGCCGGAACCACCGCCTGCCCCCGCACGCCACACCAAGCCGCCGCGCGCCCGTTATCCGCGTGAAGATGACGAGGACTACTACGGTCATCGTAAGCGCCGTAAGAAGCGCAATTGGCTGGAAGAGCTGTTCGACATCTTCGATTGAGTCTGCGCCCTTGCTAAAACCCCGATTGGTATAATAGGGTAGAGAATGCGATGCCGTAGAGGTTTCACCCTGATAGAGCTGCTGGTTGTAATAGCGATTATCGCGATACTGGCGGCGATTTTGTTTCCCGTGTTTGCCCAAGCGCGCGAGCGTGCGCGGCAGACTGCGTGCCTTTCCAATGCGCGCCAACTTGCGATGGCGGTGATGAGCTATGTGCAAGACCATCAAGAGGCGTTTATGCCCTCGACCAATTACGCCGTGCCGACGAATGTGCCTGAGCGGATTTGGACGCGCATTATCCAGCCCTATGTGCGCGACATAGGGATTTTCATCTGCCCCAGTGCGTCGCGTGCGGGCTTCCCTACCGATTGGTCGCAGCGCGGGGTGGGTTCGATAGGCTACACCGCGGCGACTGCCTATGACCCTCAGGAACTGGAGGGGTTCGCAACGCCTGTTTATTTGGCGCAGATGGAGGAGCCTGCTCGAACCCCGATGTTTGGCGACACGGCGAGCGGTCCGACCGCCGAGAAGTATCGCGGCTATGTGTTCGACCCGTATGTAGGCGAGCCGAACCCCCGCGACCCGCGACTGGGCACGCCACTTGTGGCAGACCGCGATCTGGTGCGCGAGCTGAACCACCTGCCCCCGTCGCGATTGAAGCCCCTCTACGCCCGCCACTTCGCCACGGGGGACAACCGCGGGCTGGCGACGCTTCTCTTCGGCGATGGACACGCAAAAGCCTACTCGGCAGCGTCGATTCTGGCGCAGGACCGCGGCGCGAACCTAATCTGGCGGTTTCGATAAAAAAACAGACCTGTTCCCTGAAAGGGAAACAGGTCTGGAAACGGTGAGTTGCTGAACTTAGCGGGAACGAGTCTCCTCGAACACGCGGATGTCGCCGCGTAGCACCACGCCCTGATAGGTGAACACAGGCTCGGCGTCGGGCGCGGTTCGGAACTCAACCGCGATGCGGTCAGGGTCGCCCTCCGTGCTGCCGTAGGGTCGGTTATCCTCAACACGCACAGACACTATGCCCTGTACGCGACGGACGCCTTGACGGGTGCGATGTACCGCCCAACCGCGCCCTGAGAAGGTCGCGGTGCCGTCCTCCGAATCGACGGAGAGGCTCCCCGCGTTCGGCATGTAGAGTGCCGTTAAGCCGTTCTCGCCGCGCACCTCGATCTCGAAGCTGCCGCCCAGACGGGACTGGTTGTTGTACACCAGCTCCTTGACCGCGAAGCGGAACCGTGCATTTGGGCGCTCGGCGTCGGGCGCGCCAGCTAAACCAAATCCCGCGGCGCCGCGCACCGTGACGGTTTGCGCGTATGCCAGCGCAGCTACAGCTCCAACAGCCACAAGCCACAACAGTTTACGCTTCATCGCAAACTCCTCCTTCAGCAAGTAGTCAGAAAGCGTGCGCTCTCTGCCGAGCGAGTTGGACGCACAGAGTGCAAAAAAGTTCACTGGGGTATTGTTATAGCCGCGATGGAGGAGCAGCTTTTGTGGGTTCCCAGTCGGGGAAAGCGGATGGCGGCGGTGCTGCACTTGCCCGCTGGGCGTGGTCGCGTTCCTGCCGTGTTGATGTGCCATGGTTTCACGGGGCATAAGTCGGAGAGCCATCGTCTTTTTGTGCATACGGCGCGGCGCTTCGCTCAGGAAGGCATCGCCGCGCTGCGTTTCGATTTTCTCGGCTCAGGCGACAGCGAGGGACTGTTTGAAGAGATGACCATTCGCGGCGAGGTGGAGGATGCCCTGAACGCGCTGAGCTTTTTGCGCGAGTTGCCGCGTGTTGATGCGAGCCGAATCGCGATGCTTGGGTTCTCGCTGGGTGGGTGTGTGGTGGCGCTCGCCCTGCCGCGCGCGGGAGCGGTCAAAACCCTTGTGCTGTGGGCGCCGGTATCGAACCCCATGCGCTGGATGCCTCCCACAGGCGTTCCCGACAAACCGCAGAATCGCGGCGGTTTCCTGGTGGGCGTGAACTTCTTCCGCGAACTGCCTGAACTCAAGCCACTGGAGAGCGTGCGCTCTTACAAGGGCAGTGTGTTGGTGCTCCACGGCTCGGCAGACCAGGCGGTTTCGCCCGATGAGGGGCGCGCCTACGAACGCGCGTTCGTCAGCGCGACGCGATTCGAGTTCCGCCTCATAGAGAACGCAGACCACACTTTCACCCAGCCTGAAGCCGAGCGCACCCTCATCGAGCAGACCACCGAGTGGCTTGGGACGCATTTGGGGCGTCTTCCATAGAGGGGCATGCGTATCATCTGTGCGAGTGCGCATCTGCCTCGAAGCGTCTGGGGTGAACAGGCGGCATGAAGGAAGTGGGATATGAGCAGCTCAAGTTAGCAACAGTTGGCAGCAGGGGGGCGCAGGCGTTTCTTCTCAGGGACTTTACGGTTGTCGAGTAGAATCTTAGCGATGGCGGCGATTGTTTTGGAAGGCGATTGTCTGCAGCACTTGGCAACTTTGGAAGCGCGGGGCTATCAGTTCGCGCTGACTTTCTTGGATCCGCCGTTCAATCAGGGCAAGGAGTACGCCTACTTTGACGATAACCTTCCTGATGAGCAATACTGGGCGTGGCTGGCGGATG
Source organism: uncultured Fimbriimonadales bacterium (assembly GCA_937925775.1). Taxonomy (GTDB): domain Bacteria; phylum Armatimonadota; class Fimbriimonadia; order Fimbriimonadales; family GBS-DC; genus GBS-DC. The sequence goes on along the minus strand of CALAMM010000191.1, from coordinate 74 downwards.
TTTGCCGTGCTGTGTATCAGGTGAGCGTCGAAGGCGGCGCTGTGTATTTGATGCACCGCGAGAAGAATGCGGAA
>CALAMM010000190.1 GCA_937925775.1 uncultured Fimbriimonadales bacterium | reverse complement strand
ATGGTGAAGTCGTCGGCGTTTTGCACATCGCGTCCGTAGATGCTGAAGGCGGGCAGTTTCTTATGGGCGTGTGCCGCCATCGCCGCGGCTAAGAACACCGCGCCGGGTCGCTCCGTGCCGTTGAAGCCCCAGATGGCTTTGGGGCGCGTGGGGTGCGTGTCCATCACTTCGTAGCCGTAGCACCAGCTGCGTGCGACCGTGAGGCTGACGCCGACGCCCTCGCGCTCGAACTTCGCCTCGCACGCCGCCGCCTCCGCCATGCCGCCGATGCAAGTGTCGGCAATCACGCACTCTACAGGTAATCCGCACGCATGGCGCAGGTTCTCGGTAATCAGTTGCGCCGCCGCCTGCGCCATCTGCATCGTGGCGGCCTCCATGCTCTCGCGCACGCCCTGACGACGCCCGTCAATCACGGGGCGAATGCCCACCTTTGGTAATGCCCCGCGCAACCGATTCACAGGCGGGTTGACCACCAATCCGTTCGGCATCGTTGCACACCTCCGCCCGAAACATTCGCGCCCGTGCATAGGGTTCCTGCAGACGGGTGTGCCTTCACGCGCGCGCCCTGCTTGCCCGTAGGCTGGGAGAGAGAGCGACGCGAAAACAACCGAGTGCCCCTCTCAGCGCGGGCTGCGAAGCATTCGTTTCATAAGAATAAACATCAACACCCCCGCTATCGCGCCTCCAAGCACACCATTGAAAAAGATCCGCCCAGAGCGACTAACCCCAAGCTCGACCAGCAACGGACGCATCACGATTACCAACCCGACAATGACGGCAATGCTAATCGCGAGGGAAAGGGCAGCCGCGAACATTAGGAGAGACTTCATAGCGGCATATCGCCGGGAGAGCTGGTCTAAGTCCGCCTGACCTTCGCACACATAGCGTGCCGCTTCACGCAGCTCCGCTTCAAACGCCTCGACTTGAGCATCGGTCAGAACCTGCCCGAAGAGGCTCACTGACAGGTTCAAATCCACTGTGGTTGCCCCGCTCGCAGGGGTAAGGCGCGTCTCGACAGCAGCTTTCAGCGCACGTGGTTGCAGGGAAGTCAGGTTCCCCAAGAGGCTACCTCGTGTCCACCGACTTGCCTGCGAGTCGTAAGTAAAACCGACGCGCTGAAGGAACTCGTGCAGTCGCTGCTGCGCCGTCGCCTCGTCCACAGGGGCTGTGAACTGAGCCGAGACATGCAGGGTTGATCCCACTCTTTCGATGCGAATCGTCGGATGCACCGATGCCTCCATCGAAAATCACCCTCGCCTGTCTACGACAGAGCTTGCGAAAATCCTGCTAAGAGGTTGTGTGGGAAAGTAAGCGAATTGCCCCCACCCCAACCCCTTCTCCTGCGAGGTGGGTGAGGGGCTGGGGTGAGGGCAGAAGGCGCACGCCAAGCCACCTTGCATAGGAGAACGCCCAGAAAGCGCTCTGCATTTCCGAGAACGCTTTTCCGCATGTTGGCATGCATGTTCTCGAACAAAGCAAGCTGTGCAATCTCGCTGGGGTATCCTTAAATGCAGGTGAGACTGGTGAAGGAACCCATCAAACTGCCCATCGCGTTGACGGAGGAGCTGCTCAACCATGCGGAGTTGGTCGCGCAGGTGTTCCTGCAAGCGATGTATACCTCTATCGGCGAGAAACTGCTGGAAGAGCTGGCAGAATCGGACCTCACATACTCGCAGATGCAGGCGCTGCGCTATCTGCACACGCATCGGCGCGTGACAGTGGGCGACTTGGCGGAAGGGCTGAACATTTCCTACCCGTCAGCGACAAATATGGTGCATCGCTTGGAAAAGAAAGCCCTGATTCGGCGAGTGGCGAACCCGCGTGATCGGCGTCAAGTGGGGTTAGCGCTCACGGATGCTGGGCGCGCCATTATTGAGCGCGTCGACCACGAACGTCGCCAGCGGTTTGCTACCGTGCTGGCGCAGATGAATCCGGCAGAGCGGCAGGCGTTTATTCGTGGCTTGAGTGCTTTTATTCGCGCGGGGGTCGAAACAGGCACGCTGAAGGCAGTGGATGTATGTCTCCAGTGCGGGGCAAGCGCAGACCCGAACTGTCCGCTGGTGGAGATGCACGCGGTGGAAGTGTGCCGCTAAACGCGCTGGGAGCTCGAGCTCAACGGCACGCGATTTGTTAGCGAGGGCGTCGGAGCGCCGAGCTCAAACTTCTGAGCTGCAACGCGGCGGTGAGTTTTTGTCGCCGCCGCGTGCAAAAGTGGACGGACGCGAACCCGTCTCCTCTCCGCCGTTCCTGTTTGGTCTATCGGGGGAGGGCTTCAGTTCTGAACGGGGTAGACGCTCACGCGGCGGCGATGGCGCGGACCTTCGAACTGCACATAGCCGTCCACGAGCGCAAACAGCGTGTCGTCGCTCCCGCGCCCGACATTGCGCCCGGGATGGAACTTCGTGCCGCGCTGGCGCACGATCACATTCCCCGCGCGTACGAACTCGCCACCGTATGCCTTCACACCCAGAAATTTCGGGTTGCTATCGCGTCCGTTCCGTGTGCTGCCGACACCTTTTTTGCTTGCCATAGTAGTTGCCTCCTAACCCTCGTGGCTTGGACATTCTTGTCCAAGCGTTGTTCGTCGGCGGGGACGCCGACGCTACGCTCTGCGTGGCTTGGACAATCTTGTCCAAGCATAGTTCGTCGGCGAGACGCCGACGCTACGCTTTGCGTGGCTTGGACATTCCTGTCCAAGCAGTTCTCGTCGGCGAGACGCCGACACTACGCTCTGCGTGGCTTGGACTTTAGCCCAAGCTCAGGTGCGATGCCATTCTTGGCGTCGCGCTTGCCTGCTGTATGATACCCTACTTCGCCATTTGATTGTTCCCGCCAAACAGGATTCGGGCGAAGCAGTAGATAAAGAGCGAGCCTACAAACAACCACGCCGATAGCATGAAAATCCATCCGCTCAGGCTCATGCCGCCACCTCCCTGAACTTGCGCTTGAACGCAATGCGCACCATCAGCGCCAGCCCCAGAAACAGCGCGACCAAGTAGAGGCGCGTAATCCACACCGTCCAGCCAACGCCTTGACCCTCGACGCCCTGCTGGAGCGCGGTCCCCTGCAGGATAGGTTCAATCACATTGAGCCATGTCCAGAACCCTAATACGAACAGGAGAATAATCGGCGCGATGTATTTCGCGCTGTAGTAGAAGAATCGCCAAGGGCGAATCTGCGCGCCTTCCAGCAGTTCCGCCCAGATTTTCTCGCCCCCGAAGATCCACATCAGGAGGATAATCTCAAACAGGGCGAACAGGGGCGGGAAGAAAGTACCTGCCCAGAAATCCATCACATCCAGCGAGCCGCTCAAGAAAATGCACAGATGCGTGCTGGGCAGCCAGATGGCAGCTAAGGCCGCCACCGCTTTCCCGCGCGAGAAGCCGTATTCGTCTTCCAAGAACGCGACGAACGGCTGCGCCAGTGCCATCACCGAAGTGATCGCCGCGATGAACAGCAGAAAGAACCACAGCGCCCCCAGAATCTGTCCTAAAGGCATAAACTCGAATACGGGGGGCAACGAGGCAAAGCCCAAGTAAAAAGTTCCTTGCGAGGCGATTATCTGGGTCGCGCTAATCCCAAAGAAGGTCACAGCAGCAGGGATCGCAATCGAACCACCCAGAACCACCTCGGCAAACTCGTTGGCGGAAGTGGTGGAAAGCCCTGTGAGCGCCACATCGTCTTTCTGACGCAGGTAGGAAGCGTAGCACTGGATTGCGCCCATGCCCAGACTTAGCGTGAAGAACACCTGCCCCACCGCCGCCAGCCACACTTTCGGTTCCAGCAACACGAACACTTCCTTACCATCGCGCTCAACATACCATTTTGGCTCCCACAAGAAGGCGAGACCGTTCAGCGGGCCAAGCGACTCGGAAACAGGATGCCCTAAAGTGAGTACCCGAATCACCATAATCACTGCCAACAGGAACAGCAGGGGCATTCCAACTTTTGCTAACAGTTCGATTCCGCCTGAGACGCCGCGCGCCAACACCCAGAGGCTGAACAGAAATACCCCCAAAAACACGAGGTAGGTAAAAGCGGGCACTTGAAGCACATCTCCTGCAGGCGCACCCTCCGCGGTAATTGCGCCCGTATATCGTTTACGTGCCTCGTCGAACGGCTTAACTACCTTCTCCTTGATAATCGCCGCCTCCAGTTTCTCCAGACGCTCCTGCGGGGTAAGTGCCGGGATTTGTTCGGATTTGACGCCAACTCCCGCCAGAAACTCGGTCATCGCACTCGATGGCCTACCTTCCTTGACGAACGCCTCTATGTCCTCGCGCGTTATCGGCAGCCCCGCAAGCAAGTTTGCGCTGAATTCACCCTGGGCGAGAGCGGAGAGATCCGCTTTAGTGATCCCTTGCTCCTGAACCTTCGGCAGCCGATTGGTCACCATGTAGATGCTGTAGCCGATTGTCCAGCTGGCAAGGTAAGAGTAGTAGATTAAGATGACGAGGGGAATAAAGATTCCTAACACCCCCAGATACTTGCTGATGCGATGGCGCCACATGAGCTGGAACATGCCGGGGGTGGTGCCGTGTCCACGCACGCCGCCGTAGCGTCCCATCGCCCATTCCAGCCACATCAGCGGGATAGCCATAAAGATGAGCGCGATGAAGTAGGGGATTAGAAACGCGCCACCGCCGTTTGCGGCGGCTTGCCCTGGAAAGCGCAGGAAGTTGCCGATGCCGATGGCGTTGCCCGCCATCGCCAGCACTAACCCTATCCGAGTGCCCCAATGTTCGCGTCCTCCGTTGCCGTGTTGTGCCATAGATACCTCCCTGTCTCAACGCGATGGGGTTCGATTCGGGATACGGCGCGGGTTTCCTGCTGAATAGTTCTCCAGTTGTGCAGAGGGCGATCGAACAATCGGGCGTATGCGCGTTTATAGCCCTCACCCCCCCCTCTCCCACTGTGCGGGAGAGGGGGTAGGGGTGAAGGTGTTCTCATCCATAGGTTGCGGGTGTAGGGAGGCACACGCGCCCTACCTTAGCAGCGCCCCGCTACGCGCCGCCCTTACCGCCGACCGGCGCGTACTCCTCCTCCCTCGTGTGATAGCCTAACTCATGCTCGATGGTCTCCGCCATCGAACCGCGTTTGCTCCAGTAGACCGAGAACAGCAGGGCGCTCACTGCCACCCCCGTGACGCCGATGCGCACGGCATCGGGCAGCGGCTGAATCACAATGGGCGCGATGAGGATCGCGACAAGGTTCATCACCTTAATCAACGGGTTCAGCGCGGGACCGGCGGTGTCTTTGAACGGGTCGCCGACGGTATCGCCAATCACGCCTGCCTTATGCGCGTCCGTGCCCTTGCCACCGAGGAAGCCGTCCTCAATGCGCTTTTTGGCGTTGTCCCATGCGCCGCCGGAGTTCGCCAGCAACACTGCCAGCAGTTGCCCCGACAGGATGGCGCCTGCCAAGTAGCCGCCCAACGCCTGCGCACCGGTGAACACATACGCGCTGCTGCCAATCTGCACGGGCGAGGCGCCGATGCTCAAGCCAAATCCGACCGCAACAGGCAGTGCAATTGCCAGAACGCCCGGACCGAGCAGCTCTTTTTGCGCCGCGGCGGTGACAATCTCCACGCAGCGTCCGTAGTCAGGCGTCTCTGTGCCCTGCATAATGCCCGGCTTCTCGCGGAACTGCCGACGCACCTCGTGGATCATCTCGAACGCCGAGCGCCCGACCGCCATAATCGAGAACGCGCTGAACAGAAACGGCGCGGCGCCGCCAATCAACAAGCCGATAAACACCACGGGCACATCCACAGGCAACCCGCCGAAGGCGTCCTTGAGTGCGACGCCGTTCCGCGTGGCGATGTTAATCAGCTCCACAAGGCGGGAGTCCTCCACAAACGAGTGGAACAGGGCGACCGCCGCCACCACCGCCGTGGCGATTGCGAACCCTTTGGTGAGCGCCTTAGTGGTGTTGCCCACCGAGTCGAGGCGATGCACGATTTTGTCGCCTGTCAAGCCGCCCGCCGCAGGCTGGTTGCCGCGCTCTTTCAGTGCGCCCGACATTTCGAAGATGCCGTTCGCGTTGTCCGAGATGGGGCCGAAGGTGTCCATCGCCAAGATGTAGCCCGTAGTTGCCAACAGCCCCAATCCCGTGAGCGCGATACCGTAGAACGAGAGCATCGGACCGTCGAACAAGCCTGGCGGAAAGATGAACAGCGGCGCCAGCAACGCGGAGGCAATCGCGAACACCGCCCACACGCTCGACTCCAGCCCGTAGGCGAAGCCCTGAATAATCAGTGTGGCGGGACCAGTGGATGCCGCTGCCGAGATCTCTTTCACGGGCTTCTTCTCGGTGGAGGTGAAATATTCCGTGATGCGTTCGATCATCACGGCGACCACCACGCCGAACGCCGTAGCGAGCCAGAACCGCCACCAATCCACCGTGACGCCCGACTTGAGCTGGATGTCCTGCATGAAAAAGTACGCCACGCCGAGATTGCCCAGCATCGCCAGGAGCGCTGACACCCAGAAGCCCCGATTGATAGGCTGCATCGGGTTCAGGTCGGCGCGGTCTTCGCCTCTGACCGCCAGTACGCCGATGATGGAGGCGATAACGCCGACGCCGCGCACCAGCAGCGCGAACATCACCAGTTTCATCGCGCTGGCAGGGGTCAATACCAGGCTCGCCGCCACGCCCAGAATAATCGCGGCGACGAGGGTGACCTCGTAGGATTCAAACACATCCGCCGCCATCCCTGCGCAGTCGCCCACATTGTCGCCCACATTGTCGGCAATCGTGGCGGGGTTGCGCGGGTCGTCTTCAGGGATGCCTGCCTCCACCTTGCCCACCAGGTCTGCGCCGACATCCGCGCCTTTGGTGTAAATCCCGCCGCCCACGCGCATAAACAGCGCCGCCAGCGAGCCGCCGAACCCAAAGCCCACCAGCACGAACATCGCCTTCTCGCGAAACAGCAGGAAAATCACCGTCGCGCCGAGCAAGCCCAAGCCGACGGTGAACATCCCGCTCACTGCGCCCGCGCGGAAGGCTATCTCCAGCGCACGCTTGAAACTGCTCAACGCTGCCGCCGCCGTGCGCAGGTTGCCCCGCACCGCCATATACATACCGACATAACCCGCTCCGTAAGAGGCGAACACGCCCAAGAAGAACGCGACAGCAATCCCTGCGCCCAGCAGCAAGCCCTCGCCAGGATAAATCCGCTCGTACACGGGGCGGTAGAGGAGAAACAGCCCGACCGTAATCGCCAGCACGAACCAAATCATCGTGCTAATCTGCCGCTTGAGGTAGGCGTTCGCGCCGTCCTGAATCGCCCGCGCAACTTCCTGCATCCGTGGGGTGCCAGGGTCTTGCTTGAGGGTCCACTGCAGCAGGTACAGCCCGAAGCCCAACGCGGCAAACGCCAGCAGCATCACGATTCCGAGGATTAGGTACTCCTGCGAGCCGAAGGGGGGCAATTCGACGGCTTCCGCCGCGAACGCCTTTAGCCCCGAAAGCAGCCATAATACGCCCAAAAACGCCGCGCGTTCGGGTATGACTGCCCACCCGCCGCGCTGAACCGCGTCCGCATTCTTCATCGAACAACTCCTCCCTTGTTTGGAATTAGGTTGCCTTCGCCGTGCGCGAAGTGAAAGAGAGTGTACCTAATCTGGAAGGATTGCAGTGTGTTAGAACTCGTTGCTAACCGATGGTCTGCTTTCGAAACCGCAGCCAGCCGATGAACAGCCAGATTGAGCCGCTGATGAAGGCGTACCCTCCCATCGCGCCCAGTACCCACCACGGCGCGAGATCCCAATCGAACACAACCTTCTTGCTCATATCGAAGTAGTCATAGTGGGGCAATATGCCGTAGAGGAGGTTCAGCCAGAGCGCGTTCAGGTCATGCTCCCAGTGCGCCATCAAGAGTAGCCGATTGAACACGCCCGAACCGAACGCCAGAATCAGCGAGAGCGTCACATTCGCGGCGGGCGTCAGGTACAACGAGAGCGCAATCACCATCGCACAGAGCCACCCGATACCCATAATCTTGAGCAGCACATACTGGACAAAAATCGGTCTCACAGGGATGCCCAGCGAAGCCAGCAGTCCCAGCGTGACCAGCGCGAGGATTATGAAGCACAACCCTGCTGTGCAGAACGCGGTTGCCCACTTGCCAACGAGCAGTTGCCCGCGCGTGATTGGGCGTGCCATCAGCGGATAAATCGTGCGTCGCTGCATCTCTTCAGGGAGTTGGCGCGCGGCGATGAGCACGGTCAGCACCGTCGTCATCACGCCAATCGCCGTGAACGCCACATCTTTCACGAAAATCTCCAGCCCTTGCACACCGAAAACGCGGAACGCCGAGGCGCCCAGAACCAACAACACCGTCAAAATCACCACGACATAGAGGTCTTTGCGGCGGATGGTCTCCAGTAAGCCCGCCGTCATGAGTGCCCGTGTGATGTGTAGCGTGCGAATCATGCAGCCTCCTCCGAGTGGGTTTGTTGCTTGGTTGGGGCAGACGCCGACGCAGCCGCTTCGCTGCGCGCCATCTCAGCTCCAACACCAGCCTGCAGGGCATCCTGCCCTGATTGCACAGTGCGTATGAAGTAGTCTTCCAGCGATTCCACGCGCCCTGCCAGCTCATTTAGCGTGTGTTCGGCAATCAACCGACCCTGATGGATAATCAGGATACGGTCGCAGATGGAGGCGACTTCCGCCAGTTCGTGTGAGGAGAAGAAGATAGTGGTGCCGCGCTGGCGTTGTGTGGCGAGCAGGTCGCGCAGCTCCCGCTTGCCGATGGGGTCTAACCCTGACGAGACCTCGTCCAAAACAAGCAGTTTCGGGTCGCCCAGCAGGGCTTGCGCGATGCCGACGCGCTGCAGCATCCCTTTGGAGAGGTTCTTGTTCAGCGTGTGCATCTTGTGGGCGAGGTTCACGGCTTCCAGCAGTGCTTCGATTTGGGCTTTGAGCGCGTGTCCGCGCAAGCCGTGTAGTTCGCCATAGAGGCGCAGCGTCTCGTAGGGCGTCAGGTAGGGCGAATAGAGCGCGGTTTCAGGCAGGAACCCGACCAGTTGGCGGGCGCGGGCGTCGGTGGCGTTCATCCCGAAAATCCGCGCCTCGCCTGCTGTGGGCGGTTGGAACCCCATCAGCGTCTTGATGGTGCTGGTTTTCCCTGCGCCGTTCACGCCCAGAAAACCGACAATCTCGCCCTCGCGCACCTCGAAGCTGAGGTCGTCCACCGCGCGCAGTGGCGGCTTGAACCATCGCCGATATGCCACTACCAGGTGATGCACCTCAATCGCTCGCATCACGGAGAATTGTCGGCAAAGTAGCTCGTTTTTGGAGGCACTGCAGCGTCGGTATCTCGCTGACGACACACACCTGCGTAGCGTCGGCGTCCCGCCGACGAGCAACGCTTGGACAGGAATGTCCAAGCCACACCGCGTAGCGTCGGCGTCCTCGCCGACGACACACACCTGCGTAGCGTCGGCGTCCTCGCCGACGACCAACTCTGGTGCGACACCATTCGCCACATCGGCGTTTTTTTTTCGTCAGCGAGACGCTGACGCTACGAACTCCTC